>QHYL01000672.1 GCA_003224105.1 Acidobacteriota bacterium
GAACGGCCCTGCGAGTTTGGCGTCGAAAAATCACGACACATGTTACAATTTATTTTATATTACGTCAAATACTTTTATAGTACTAGTATTTTAAGAATAGACACAAGGATTCGAACAGTATCCGCGTAAGAGACAGAAAACAAAGGGGTAGAGTTCACAGGGAGGCGCGAAAAATTTGAGATGACTGGAAAGGCTAAGCCTAGGGTCAGTTGAGATCCTTCGCTCCGCCAGGATGGCTTTCTCGCTGCTGGATCACAAATCGTTGTCCAGCGATTGGAAGCTGCTGAGTTAAAGGGCAAGAAACGGAGATCCTCGAGAAATGAAACGGCCCGGAGGCGAGAACCTTCGGGCCGTTTGTAAATTGTTTGATTTTATTGTGGTGGGCGAAAAGACGCCCGCTTGAAAGCCGCCGCTACACTTTCAATGCAATCATGGCCAGGGTGAAGAGCACAAGGGTTTCGACGAACACCAAGCCGAGAATCATGGCTGCGCGAATTGCGCCTGCCGCTCCTGGATTGCGCGCCATGCCTTCGCACGCCGCGGAAGCGATGCGGCCCTGCGCTAGGCCGCATCCAAACGCGGCGATGGCCATGCCGAACCCGACGGCGATTCCCGAAAGGGCCTTGCTGCTTGCTCCCGCCTGATCCTGCGCGAACGCTGCCGGGGCGAACAGGGTTACAACGACGAGCATTGCCAACATCCAGATCCACTGCTTTTTCATTTACTGCCTCCTTGTAGGCCGCCAGGAGGTGGTTCCCGGACACCGTGCAGCCGGGCTCACACTGGAGCGGCGGAACGAAACCCGATCAATGCTCTTCCGCAGTGGCCAAGCCGAGATAAACGGCGGGAAGAACCGTAAAGACGTAAGCCTGGATGACGGACACAAAGATGTGCAGGCCGATGAAGGCCACGGGGATGGTCGCCGGGAAAAGGGCGAGCACGACGCCGAGAATGGGGGACTTGCTCCATCCAAAGCTAGCACCTCCGGCGAGCAGGCCCAGGAAAATCAAGTAGATGAGGTCGCTGGCAAACATGTTGGCCCAGAGACGAACGGTGAGGGACAGAACGCGGGCGGTGGTGCTAACGAGTTCGACGGGAAACAGGAGAATCGCCAGGATACACGAGCCTACATCTTTGGGCGACCCCGCAAATGTCAACAAGTAATGACCAAGGCCATGGCGGCGGACGCCTTGCCAATTGAAATAGAGGAAAGTAAGCGAAGCACAGGCCAGAGGGGCTGTGACGTTTCCCGTGGGCGCTTTGAGAAGGCTGCTGGGGAGTGCGCCCATGAGGTTTCCGAGGAGAACGAAAACGGAAATGGCCCCCACGAAGGGAATGAACTGACTGGCACCGTGAGGAACGTTTTCCTCGAGCAGATCCTTGATGCCGAAGCCCATGGGGTTGGTGAGGAGCATTTCGGCGACTTGCTGCATGGCGCCGGGCTTTTCGACGGAAAGGCGCGAACGCAGAACCACGGCGAGAATGGTCCCGAGAATTACGACGACGATAGCCATCACGACGTGTTCGGGAATGGGCAGTTCCGGATTGCTGGGCTGGACGTGCAGCGCAGCCAGAAGGGCGGCGGCGGAATGCCCGAAGAGGTGATTTACGAAGCGCGCCAGCCAAGTAACGTTTTCAGCCATTCATCAGCCCGCCGGACTCAGAATTTCCCACACACTTGCCACAATGGCCGCCGCTGCTAAGGCGCAAAAACCCACAATCATGCTGCCAAGGGGAACGTGTAGAAGGATAAAAATAACATAGACGGTGAGGCCCAGCAACCCGTAGCGAAAGAGGGATGCGAGGTAGGTGGTGACGGGCACTTTGGGCTTTTCCCGGCCCTCCTGGGCGGTGGAAAGCACTACGAGGGCGTCCAGGGCGCGCCTCAGCCAGCGGAAATTGAGCCAACCTAGAATGGCGCCGATGGCCAAGCCAGCAGCCCAGAGATTGTGGCGGAGGGTGGCGGCAATGGCCGCGGCGCTGAAGCCAAAAAAAAGAGTGAGCCAGCTGATGCGGCGTTCGGTTTGGGCGCCAGGGATTGAATTGGCCACTGTATTGGACCTCGCGCAATTTAGAGCGCAACCAGGGAAGAAAAGCGGCAGCAGAGCTGCCGCACTCCATATCACTTCGCGGCATTTTGCGCAGCCTAATTATTTCCGTTGCCGGCGGGAAGGCGGCGCAAGACTTCGCGGACACCGGCAAAGAAACCTATAGCCCCGAGGATTATCGTGAGCCATGGCTTCGAGTGCAGACGGAGGTCGAGGAAATAGCCGATGGCGGCGGCGACGGCGATGGGGCCGACCAAAGTGAATGGCAATTCGAGGGCGAGTGCAGACCCGGAGATATTGCGGGACATCCTTATGCCAATAGGTGTCGAGGGCTTTTCTTCCGGTTTATCGTCCGAAGGCATATTGAGCGAGCTTGGTGAACGGCTCAGGATACAACCCGGCGGCGAGGGTGACAAACGCAGCTATGCTGAGCGCGACGGCTTGCGCGTTGCTCAT
>QHYL01000673.1 GCA_003224105.1 Acidobacteriota bacterium
CCGGTGCGGAACCCACTCTTCTCTTTCGCGAACTCGCGCGCGAAAAACAGGCCTCCTCGATTTTTCTATTTGGTCATGCGCCGCATCTCGACGGCGTGATCGCCACGGCCCTGGGCTCGAAGAAGCATCTGACGTCCTTGAAAAAAGCAGGGATTGCCCTCATCGAGCTGAAGCGCATCTCTCCGCCGATGGGGCTTCTCGCTTGGCTCGCTACGCCCAAAATGTTGCGCCGCGCAGCTAAGTGAAGCACGATGAGTATCGCAACACTACGACGTGAGCCTAAATGAGTTCCCGAATTACTGTGGACGGCGATCGGGTTTCCATTGCTTCTAGAAAATTTTGGCCATTGCTGATCTTTTGGGGGATTTGGCTGGCGATATGGACTGTCGGTGGAATAACAGCTTTTTACAGCCTCGTACTTGAAAAACTGAGATCTCCCTTGGGGGTTCTTTTGGCTGCCATCATTGGATGGGCGGCCGTGGCCTTGTGCGTGGCTTTTTTCTGGCTCTGGTTTGCATTTGGCAAAGAAGTGGTATCAACCACCGAAGACAAATTAATACTCCGAAATGAAATTCTGGGCCATGGCCGCAGTAAGGTGTTTCCACTTGAGCGGGTGATGAATCTTCGTGCTAGCGGGTTATTCGGGTCATTTTTTACGTGGTCCGGTATGTTCAAAATCTATGGCTTGAGCGGAGGGGTGATCGCTTTTGATTGCGACGGGCAAACTCATCGGTTCGGCAAATTGCTGGAGGAGGATGAGGCGAAGGAGATCGTAAAACACCTGCGGAGTCGCATTGGTCCATTCAGTTCCGGTTCGAGCAATTAGTCGGACGCCATAAAGAATTGAGGTGCTGGCGGTGTCGGCAGCGCGACAACTTTCCCTGGCCTCCTCACCAGCGGCTTCAGAATCAGCGGCATCCCCAGATATTCTTCCAGCAAATGCTTGCCTGCCGCCAGTCGCGCCGCAGTTTCCACGTCATCGGTGAGCCCGCGCAAGCGAAGCACGATCGTCTCCGCGGATTTTTCTGCGCGAAGCCCAGCCCCGCTCTCCACGCCGCATTTCCGAAGCGCCAGCGCCAAACGCAAAACGCCGCTTAAAGCGCGGACACGGTCCTGTTGCTCCACGGACATTTTGGAAAAAGATCCCTTCTTCTTCGATGGCTCCGCTCCGCGGTGGTAGCGCACCACCGTCGCCAGCAGCTCCCATTCTTCATTGCTCCATCCCGGAGGAAGCGGCAGCCCCAGAATGAACTTCCGTGCGGCTTTTTGCGCGGATTTCTCCGCGTTCGCCGCGCCGGCTCCATGCAATCGCGCCGCGGCAAGCAGAATGCGGCGCAAAGGTGCTTCGCGAAATGCCGGCCCCGCGTCCGCGCGTTTCAGCGCTTCGTACAGTGCCACTGCGATGCGTGAAACCTGGGAGGTGCGGCTGGCGTGTGGATCAACCGCCCGCGCGGTGGCGCGCAGCCGGGCCTCCGCCGCTGCCTCTACCCGTCCATTGGCCGGCAACCCGGCGCGCCAGATATTCCAAAGGCTCGTTTTACCCAGCGTCAGTTGACGGTACGTGCGTATGCATTCTTGCCGTTCGCGCCCGATAATTTCCGCCCAAACGGTCAAGGAGTCTTCCGTCTCCACGAACTCCGATTTCTTGACGACCTCTAAAAGCACATCCAGGTCGTGGACTTCTCCCAGCAAATCCTGAACGCGCTTCAGGTTCTCGCTCCAGACCGCGTATTGCTCGGGAAGCAGGCTCTCAACCGTGTAACGGAATCGTTTTAGCCCGATGCGCAGCGCGTGCCACGGCTTCACTTTTTCCGTGCGCAAAGCTTTCGCATGCAGCTCCTTCGCGCAATCGAATCGTTCGAGCGCCAGGCATTCAGCCGCCAAACTTCCGTCTGGCACAAGCCGGCTGCGTTGCCGGAGCGTGCGCCCAAGGTGCTTCCAGGTTCTTTGGTCGAACTTGGCGACCGCACGCAGCGCTTCTTCCCGTAGCTGCGGTTCTTTTGCCTCAAACGCAGCTTGCAGATGCGTGCGTACCGAATCGGTCTCCGGCCCCAATTTTTTCACCCACTCGTCCATCACCTGAGCATCCCGCAGCGCGCCCAGCGCTCGGAAGAGTTTGCGTGCGGCTTTGCGCATTTCAGGCCACGAGGGATCCGGATCAATTTCCTCCATCGCCGCCGCAACGGCGCGGCACCGCCGAATGGCCACGCGAAGGTCATGCACCGCATCCATGCTCGCCGACGAGCGGACAGACTCCAGCTCATTCAGGACTTGGTCCATCCAGAAAGACAAATCACGGTGCTCCGCGCGAGTTCCCGCGGAAAGGGGGGTAACAGTCGACACGAACCGCCTCAAGGTGTCCGCCCGGATGTTCATGGCTAGTTGGAGAAACCACTGCCGAGCGGGGGAGCATAGCCTAGCTCCATGGGCCGTCGCCGTCCAGTCGTGGCCTGTGGAAATCTTTGGGCAACGCGAAACCTAAGCGTCCATCCTCGTCGACACCTTGAGTGTGTCCCACGGCCGTGCTATTTTTGATCGTTCACCCGGAGTGGCGGAACTGGCAGACGCGCTGGACTCAAAATCCAGTGGTACTTAGTACCGTGTGG
>QHYL01000692.1 GCA_003224105.1 Acidobacteriota bacterium
GGCAAGTTGGTTTTGCCCGCTTCTTTCTTAGTCAACTTATGCCAAAATTTCCTGCCACTCGCGCTTCAAGACTTTCCATCTTCCTTCGCAAGTTGAACATCTTCGCGAACTTTGACCCACTTCTCCCAGCCGTATATTTTGGCGGTTAACTGAATCACCTGCCTGGCAGCACCAATTGAAATGTTCATGGCCTTACGGTTCACTTCGGGCGAATAGCGCACATTGATCACAACTGTCTCCGGGTCCGACGATGTGGTATTGAGATAGAATCCGCCGGTTTGCAGTGAATCGTCTCTCAAAGAGGCTTGCAATGTCGTCGTGAGCCAGTCAATCCTCGTAGGAGTGAAAGGTTGAGAGCCCGGAGAAAGCTTTCGTGGTTGCCCGTTGGCAAAAACCAGAATAGAAACAAATGCCGACAATACCGAGACTGCGAAGTATTTGTACACGGCCCTGTATGCTATTGCCTTTAATCCCAGGCTGCTCAAGTTCATGTATCCTCCTTAACAGAGTCGGTTATCGAACGACCAACGTCGATTTCGCCAGATTGATTTCTTCGCAACGCGTCGAGGAGGTCTTGTATCCGGCCGGGTGCCAATTTAAGGAGTTCCTCGACCATTCGACACATCTTCCGTGACTCTAACCGATTTAATGATGGAAACTCGAGGTGGTCCTCGTCATACTTTGCGAGCAAACGGCGTTCGGCATCTTTCGCCTTCTCAGATGGTCCTTAAATCTATTCCGAGTCTTCGCAGAAATTCCCGGCACGAGTGGAGCTTCTGGTACCACGCTTTGGCCCCACTTTTTCCATTCCGCCAGATTGGTGAGTTCGGTGGAGTTCATGAAGGTTACCTCTGGGCACTCATTTTCAGGACCTAGAGAGCCCGCTGAGCGCGACCCCAGCCTCACGCAGCATTCGCGCTACCGTCGCAGCAATCTCCGGAGCGCCGGGGGTGTCACCGTGGATGCAGATGGTTTGGGCGGTGAGTTTCACTTCGGCGCCGTCGTGGGCGGTCACGATGCCGCGCTGAGCAATGCTCAGAGCTTGCTTCGAGGCTTCGGCGGGATCCCGGATTAACGCGTTCTCGAATTTGCGGGAGCGCAGCGTGCCGTCGGGCTCGTAGCGGCGGTCGGCAAATGCCTCGGCGGCGACGGTAAAACCCGCATGGCGAAAGACATTCAGCATCGGAGACTCCGCCAAGCCCATCAGCACTAAATCCTTGCTGTACTTTGCCACACCTTGGGCGATCGCCTGCGCCAGCTCACGATTCTTCACCGCCTGGTTGTAAAGCGCGCCGTGCGGCTTCACATGGACCAGTTTTGCGCCGCACTTCGCCGCGACTTCGGCGAGGGCACGCACCTGCTCGTAGACAGAATTGGCGACGGCTTCCGCGGACATCTTCAATTCGAGCCGGCCGAAGTTCTCGCGGTCGGGATAGCCCGGATGCGCGCCAACGGCGACGCCCGCTCGCATCGCCTGTTCGATGGTCGTTCGCATAGTGCGCTCGTCGCCGGCGTGACCGCCGCAAGCGACGTTGGCGGAAGTGATCGAGCGCAGGAGCGATTCCTGCGTGCCGTCGGCGATGGCCTCCGGCAGTTCGCCCATGTCGCAATTGAGGTCCATGCTCATCATTTGCGTCAGGTTTCCACAATCAGATTCTCGGACGCCAGCAATTTCTCTTGCTCGATCAACAGCTTTCGCGCGGTTGCGAAACTCACAAGCTCGAAGCGGGCTTCGTCGCGCGGGCGAAGCTGGCCCACGCTGTGCAGGTCGGCTGAAATCACGTTGGCGATCTTCGCATAGCCGCCGGTGGTTTGCTGCTCGACGAACAGAATGATGGGCAATCCGCCTGCCGTGATTTGAATGGCTCCCAGCGAAACGCCTTCGCTGATCATCTCTCCACGCGCCTTTCCAGACGCGTCTCCATGAGCGCCTTCCGGAAGTCCAGGGCCCTCCAGCCGCAGGCCCATGCGATTGGCTTCTTCGGTTACGCGATAGGCATTGGCGTAAAACACTCTCTGGGCGGCCTTGGGAAACCAACCGCTCTGCGGACCGGGGGTGACGCGCAAGACTTTGCGTGGAGCGAGACGTTCCAGAGCCATCGGCGCTACTTTTTGCAAGCGATTCGAATCGTGCGCGCCTCCGGTAGAACGGGCACTCCTGCCTGTTCCCTTCTGTTTTGCTTCGAGTGGATCACCAATTTTCAAGACGTCGCCTTTGCGAAGCGCTCGGCCTTCATGCCCGCCAAGCCCGCTAAGAAGGTGCGTGGACGCGCTGCCGAGGAACGGTTTCACTTCGATTCCGCAGCGAACACACAAATAGCAGCGCGCGCCCGAACGGGTCGGACCAAGCCGAAGTGTTTGGCCCGGCCTCACTTCGAAGGAAATCCAGGGAGGAACAGCAGCGCCGTCAAGCGTCGCGCT
>QHYL01000183.1 GCA_003224105.1 Acidobacteriota bacterium
CTTCGGTGACGCGGCCGACCACCACGGCATCGAGACCCCACTTTTTGAAGACTCCGAGCACTTCCGGCTCGCGGCCTTTTTCTGCGACCAGCAGCATGCGCTCCTGCGATTCGCTGAGCATGATTTCGTACGGCGTCATGCCCGTTTCGCGCTGCGGAACTTTGGCGAGATCGATTTCAATGCCGGTGCCGCCGCGCGAGGCCATTTCCACGGTCGAGCAGGTGAGTCCCGCCGCGCCCATGTCCTGAATAGCGACGACCGCGCCGGTCTGCATAGCTTCAAGGCAGGCTTCGAGCAGCAACTTCTCCATGAACGGATCGCCGACCTGCACGTTGGGGCGCTTCTGCTGCGACTCTTCGGTGAACTCAGCGGAGGCGAGCAGCGACGCGCCGTGAATGCCGTCGCGGCCGGTTTTTGCGCCCACGTAAATCACGGGATTGCCCGCGCCTTTGGCCTTAGCAAAAAACAAATCTTCTTTGCGGGCAATGCCAAGAGCCAGCGCGTTGACGAGCGGATTCTGCGAGTAGCAAGGCTCGAAGGCGACTTCGCCGCCAACGGTGGGCACGCCAAAGCAGTTCCCGTAGCCTCCGATACCGCGAATGACGCCATCGAGGATGCGGCGGTTTTTCGCGGCTTCTTCTGCCGATGTGCCCTTGCCGGGCACAATCTCTCCGAAGCGGAGCGAATCGAGAACGGCGATGGGCCGCGCGCCCATGGTGAAAATGTCGCGGAGAATGCCGCCAACGCCCGTGGTCGCGCCCTGAAAGGGCTCGACGTAACTGGGATGGTTGTGCGATTCGATTTTGAACGCCGCGACGAGGCCGTCACCGATGTCCACCACGCCAGCGTTTTCGCCAGGACCTTGCACGACGAGTTTGCCGCGCGTTGGCAAGCGCTTCAGGTGCACTTTGCTGGATTTGTAGGAGCAGTGCTCGCTCCACATCACGCTGAAGATGCCGAGCTCGGTGATGTTCGGCTCGCGGCCGAGAATTTGTTTGACGCGCGCGTATTCTTCGGCAGTGAGGCCGTGCTCGGCTGCGATTTCAGGAGTGACGCGGATTTCAGTGGGTGCCGTGGCCATTTGGTTTACGCCGTGGCCTTCGCTGCGCCAACGAGCGCTTCGGCCATGGAGCGGAAAATGACCAGACCGTCGGCAGAGCCGAGGGCCGTTTCCGAGGCGCGCTCGGGATGCGGCATCAAGCCGGCGACGTTGCGTTCGCGGTTGCAAATGCCGGCAATGTTGTGCATGGCGCCGTTGGGATTGCCAGCGTCATCGTTGGAGCCGTCCGGGTTCGTGTAACGAAAAATCACCTGGCGATTCTTTTCGAGTTCATCGACAGTGGCGTTGTCCACTGTCCAGTTGCCGTCGGAGTGGGCGATGGGGATTTTGAGAATCTGGCCTTTCGACGCGGCATTCGTGAAGGGCGTGTCGGTTTGCTGGACGCGGATGTAAACGTGTCGACAAATAAAGCGCAGGCCGCTGTTGCGCATCATCGCGCCGGGTAGCAGGCCGGCTTCACAGAGAATCTGAAAACCGTTGCAAATGCCGAGGACCAGCCCGCCGCTCGCAGCGAATTTCTCAACCGACTTCATCACCGGCGAAAAGCGGGCGATGGCGCCCGTGCGGAGATAGTCGCCGTATGAGAATCCGCCGGGCAGGATGATGGAGTCACAATTGGCGAGGTCTTGCGATTGGTGCCAGATAAATTCGACGGGCTTCTTGAGGACGTTTCCGATGGCGTAAAAGGCGTCGTGGTCGCAGTTGGACCCGGGAAAAACAACGACTCCAAATTTCATGCGGCGGCAGCCCCCTAGTGCTTTGCGGAACTCCTATTTTAGCACACCTGTCAGCCAGACATACTCCTACCCTACCATGCAACCTGTTGAAATTCTTAGGGCGCTACCTGTGCTTCTTTGATTTGCGGTTGGACTTTTTCCTGTTGCTGCGGCGCGCTGATTTCTTCGGCTGCAACGCGGCGGCGAGTTCGCGGCGCTTTTTAGAGGCCCACCCGGGCTTATTGACTTGGCGGCCGCGGCCGATTCCCAGGCTGTCGTCGGGCACGTTTTCGGTGATAGTCGAACCGGCGGCGACGTAGGCGTGATCGCCGATGCGCACGGGAGCGACAAGGACGGAGTCACTGCCGATGAACACGCCTCTGCCAATCGTCGTGGGATGCTTCTCAAAGCCGTCGTAGTTGCAGGTGATGGTGCCGGCGCCGATGTTGGTCTTTGCCCCGACCTTAGCATCGCCAAGATAGGTGAGGTGGGGGACCTTTGCGCCTTCGCCGATGACGGCCTTCTTGGTCTCCACGAAGTTGCCAACGCGGGCGCCGGATTTCACGTGCGTCCCCACACGCAAGCGCGCGAAGGGGCCGACGGTCGCGCGATCTTCGAGGCGGCTTTCGACAATGAGGGAATGCGGTTCGACCTTTACGTCGTCGCCGATTACGGAATCCACGATGACGCTTCCGGTTTTGACGCTGCAGCGCGCGCCCAGTTTAGTTTTGCCGAGCAACTGCACGCCTGCCTCAATCACGGTGTCTTCGCCGGCGCTCACATCCGGGTCAATCAGCACGGTTTCCGGCAACTGAATCGTCACGCCGGCGTCCATCAATGCGTTGCGCTTCCACTCGCGGAAGATGCGGTCGACCTCGGCGAGGTCCGCGCGGGTGTTGCAGCCGAGAACTTCTCGCGAATCCCCGGCAACCTGCGCCAGCACGGTTTCGCCCTTGCCGCTCATCACTGCGATGGCGTCGGTCAGATAAAGCTCGCGGTGCTTGTTGTTGGGTTTCACCTGGGCGAGAGCAGGCCAAAGACTTTCCAGAGAGAAGCAGTAGATGGCGGAATTAATCTCGTTGATTTCGCGCTGCTCATCCGTGAGTTGCGATTCCTCGACGATGGCGGATACGGCCGTTTCGGATTTGCGAACGATGCGGCCGTAGCCGGAAGGGTCCGCAACCACGGCGGAAAGAATGGTCGCCCCCGCGTTGCCATTGTGATGCGCGGCGAGCATCGCTTTCAAGGTTTCCGGGCGAACGAGCGGAGCGTCGCCAGGAAGCACCAAAGCACATTTGGCGCGGCCAAGCGTGCGTTTTGCCACTTGAACGGCGTGCCCGGTGCCGTTTTGCGGCTGCTGCAGAACGGTGACGGCTCCGAGCGGCTCGACCACAGCGGCCACTTGTTCGGCCTGGTGGCCTACCACAACCACAGTCTCACGTGCTTTGAGCGGCTCGCACGCGCGAACGATGTGTTCCACGAGCGTGCGTCCGCCCGCCTTATGCAGGACTTTCGCAAGGCTCGATTTGAGGCGAGTACCCTTTCCCGCGGCGAGGACAATTACGGCTAGGTCATGATTAGACATGGTTAGCAACTCATTCTGCGGGAGGCGCAAGGTTTTGGCAATCGGGGGATAGCCGGGGCGCAGCTAAACGTTAATCGCCAGGAGCGGCTGGGACCGGGGAGAGGGCCGGCTGATAGGCCTCTTCCTCAACGGGGACGGCTTCGGCCGTCGCGCCGGTGGTAATTGTCCAGAGCGAAGGATCGGCCAGCAGTCTACTCACAAGCTGGGTGTGCAAAGAATGGCCTGCTTTGTGCGCCTCGACACGCGCCAGGAGCGGCAACCCCGCCAAGGCCAGGTCGCCAATGAGGTCCAGGGCCTTGTGGCGGCCAAATTCGTCGGGGAAGCGCAGGGGGCCGTTCATGATGCCGTCTTGTGTGAGGACAATAGCGTTTTCGAGGGACCCGCCGCGGATCAGACCCATGGCGCGAAGGGGGGTAATGTCGCGATCGAAGCAGAAGGTGCGTGCGCGTGCCAGGAGTTGACGGAAGGTGTCGGGCCCAACCAGCATCTCGACTTCCTGCTGCCCGACAAGCGGGTGGGGAAAATCCACGTAGCAGCGAACGCGAAATTCCTCGGCCGGATAGATGCCGATGCGGCGGTCGCCTTCGCACACTTCCAAAGGCTTTAGCACCTTCAGATAGCGGCGCTTGCGGCGCAGCTTACGCAGTCCGGAGTGTTCCAGCATCTGCATGAAGGGCTCCGCGGAGCCGTCCAGAATGGGGATTTCGATGGAATTGATGTCGATGTAGATGTTGTCGATTCCGCAGGAGTAGATGGCCGCGAGGAGGTGTTCGGTGGTCGACAGAAGGACGCCTTGTTTCATCAGGCTAGTGGCATAGCTGACGCGGGCGACGTTGTGCCCTTGAGCTTCAATGGGGAAATTGTCCAAGTCTACGCGCCGGAAAACAATGCCAGTTTCGGCGGGAGCCGGCACCAAACGCAGATACCCGTGCACACCGGTGTGAAGACCCACACCTTCCACGCAGGATTCCCTGGCTATCGTTGTTTGGAACATTCCCCGCCTCTATTGTAGCATTTTGCTTGCCAGCTTGCGCCAGCGTTGTTCTTTATTATCAACGGGTTACAACTTGAGTTCCTGCCTTGGAAGCGCTGCCTGTGGTAATTACGCAACAACTCGTCCGTTCCGCGTGGCTGTTTAGGCAAAGGAACTTGGCCAGTGCATGTTTACAGGCTTCCTTTTTGTTTGTTGGCGCGTCCCAACCTGTGGCGGTGCTATACTGGAAAATCGAATCTTGATGTAGCAAGGACGGGGCATGAATCGAGCGGCGCGCATTGGCATTTTTTCATTGTCGGTGTTGATCTTCTGTTATGCGGGGATTGGCCACGTCCTCGGCCGAACCTCCGACGACAAAGCGTACAAATCGCTGACGGTCTATGGCGAAGTGTTGCAGAAGATTCAGGCGGACTACGTTGACGACCCGAACATGCGCACCGTCACCGCAGGCGCGCTGCACGGACTGCTTGAGTCGCTGGACCCCCAGTCGAGCTATCTGACGCCACGCGAATACGAAGAATACAAAAAGAAAAGCGGCAACCCGGGAACGGGGGAAGCCGGCTTGACGCTCAGCAAGCGTTACGGATACGTCATCGTGCTGTCGGTGCTTCCCGATAGTCCGGGAACAAAAGCGGGGATTCGCAGCGGCGACTTGCTGGAATCCATTGGCGGATTTACCACGCGCGACATGTCGGTGGGACAGGCGCTGAATCTGCTGAGTGGCCAGCCAGGAACGGGAATCAAGGTCTCTGTGATTCGCCGCGGCAAAGCCACTCCCGACGAAGTCGACATTGTTCGCGAAAAGCTGGCGACTCCGAAATTGCTCGTTCAGAAGGCGGACCCGGACATCCTTGTGATGCGCTTTGCATCGTTGGACGCGGGACGCTCCGAGGAAGTGCGCAACCGCCTGGTGGACGCTGAGAAGCAAGGCATTCACAAGGTGATTTTGGACTTGCGCGAATGCGGACGCGGACCGGTTTCGGAAGCGGTTTCCATCGCGCGCCTCCTTATTCCGTCTGGAACGCTGGCCACCTTGCGCGGGCAAACGGTTTCGACGCAGGTCCTATCGGCTGAACCCAAGCAGGCTATTTGGAAGAATCCCGTTTCCGTGCTGGTGGACACCACTACCTCGGGCGCGGCGGAAGTGCTGGCTTCGGCCATCGAAGCCAATCATCGCGGCGACGTGGTGGGGGAGCGCACGTTCGGCCTGGCTTCCGAGCAAAAGCTGATTACGCTGGACGACGGAGCGGCGCTGATTCTCACCGTTGCGAATTATTACAATGCGGACGGGAAATCGATTCTGGAAGAAGGCGTCACGCCAACAGAGATTGTTCGCGCCGAAGCGCAGGATGATTCCGACTCCGGCGACGATACCACCCCTGCCGACGCCTCAAAAGAAACGGGACTCGGACCCCGCCCGCTTTCCCCGGAAGATCCCATCTTCCATCGCGCCCTCGACCTGCTAAAAGCGCCGGCGCCCGCGAAGAAGGCTGCTTAATAACGAAGTGCACCAGTCAAGAGCTTGTGTAAAGCGGAAGTCCCTGTCTAGTCATCCGTTCCGTCTGGTTTTTCTTTTGGCGCTTCTCACATCCTTCATGGTAATAAGCTGTAAGAAACACCAGCCAGACCACCTGACTTCAACAAGAATCCACGCGATCACCAGGGAACTCGCTAACGCCGCCCATTCTGTTGCGCCAACAGGAACTCAAATTCGAATTGGCCTCCAGGCATCAGAGAAGAGTCCAGAAACTGCGGATAGCCTGGACATTACGCTGGCCAAAGCTGCGTCAGATTCGGCAGCAAAATCGGATGCGGCGAAAATTCAACGAGCTTTGACCGCAGTTGCAACGCGCCACGGACTGACAGAAGAAATATCAGAGGGGCCTGAAGGGGTTGTCTTTTTTTTGAAGAACGGGGTCCGAACACATGCGATCCAAATTCATATAGGAGCGGTTGCTGCGGAGCAGAGTCAAGGCAGTTCAGCGCCGCACAACGGGGCGAAGCTCGCCATTATTCTGGACGACCTCGGAAACGACCGCCGTTCCGCCGAGGAGATCTTTGACCTGCACTACCCGCTCACGATTTCCATCCTGCCGAATCATGAACATTCCCAAGAAATCGCCCAGGAAGCGGAACGGCGCGGTTACCAGGTGATGCTGCATCTTCCGATGCAAGCCGTCGCCACCGAAAAGCCGGAGGCTGAGGAATTGCGCCCAGGCATGCCCGCGGGAGAAGTGTCGAAACTGGTGGACCAGTTTCTTCAAGACATCCCGGGCGCGGTGGGCGTCAACAACCACCAAGGCTCGGAAGCGACCTCAGACCCGGCCTTGATGCGAGAGCTGATGCCGGTGCTGCGCGACCACCATCTTTTCTATATTGATAGCCGCACGACCGCGGCGACGGTGGCGTTTGAAACTGCGCAAAGTTCGCGCGTGCCGTCGGCGTTTCGTAGTGTTCCTTTTCTTGATGAAGTCACAGAGGTTGGCGCGGTGCGCAAGCAGCTCGAATTGGCGTTGCGTGGCGCACGAGAGAAAGGAGAAGCCGTTGCCATCGGCCATCCGCATCCCGCTACGCTGCAGGCGCTGCGCGAAGTTCTGCCCAGCGCGGAATCGGAGGGCGTGCGCCTCGCTTTTGCGTCGGAGCTCGTCCACTAAGCGTTGGTTTGATAGTCGCCCGCTTGTTTTTTTGCCGGAAAAAGAAAATGAATCACCAGTGCAGAGATTCCCATGGTCAAGAAACCGAACACGCTTCCCTCCGGCCCGACGGTTCCGCCCGTCAACCAAGCTGGCCCGTGCAAAACCGCATTGGAAAGATGATGGTCAAATACGAAGCCGCTATCGGGAACCGAAAATAGGAACGTCTCCCCAAAGTCAAAGCAGGCATGCCACGCCACGGCCAGCCAGAGATTCCCTGTCCTTCGCAAGGCAAAGGCGAAGACCAGTCCGGTGACCGCAACGTTCAGCGCTCCGACCATTCCCTCTCCGGGGTTTCTTAGGTGGGCGGCCCCAAACACGAGGGAGAGAAAGACGGCTGCCGGCCAGAAGCCAATCCCTCGCGCCAGAGTGTACTGGGCGTATCCGCGAAACAAGAACTCTTCCGACAGGCCCACAAGCAGGAAAGCTACGGCCCATGCTCCGCTCCAAACTGCCAGCCCGCTACCGTGAAGAGCCAGGTCTCCAAACGAGTATCCGCCAGACGCCGCTATCAATCCCAAAAGCAGGCTTACTTCACTTAGTCCGAGAAGGACTCCTTGCCAGAAAGACTTCCCAAAGGCCTGGCGCAGTGGCAGTCCATACGCCCCTGCCGGGCGTTGTTCCAAGCGCGCCATCAGAAGCGCTGCAATATAGGCGGCTCCGAAGCTCGTCAGATCTTCGAGAGCCACAAACAAGGGTGAGCGCGGGTTGCCCGTTAGCGCTCCGATTTGAAGCAGGAGAATCTGCGCTGCGTATCCGATCATCAAGAAAAACGCAGCGTAAAGCAGCAGGCTCCAGCCGGAGCGCAACCCGTCCTGGCCGACGAAAATTGTGGTCGCCAGCCCTTCGGGAGGCGGGGTTGGGAAGGTGGGGGTCGAAGAAGATTCGAGAGAAGATTCAGTGGAAGGCTCAGGCATCGGCGGCCCCATCTCACGAGCGCGATATCAAAACGCAATGGGATTCTATCTTAGCAGAAGGATTTCCGCCGACTTGCTGAAAGGTAGTCCGGCTATGGATGAAGCGGAATTTCAGCGGCACCGAGAATCCGCAGGCTGTTCTTTTCCTGCACGAAAGCGACGGCTTTCAAATTCTCGCGCTTCCATTCATTGCGAATGGGGATAGCCGCGTCTCCGGAAAACCCAATATCGCGATCCGGCTTGGCCTCGCCGATTTTGCGCATGGAGCGTACGACCGCGGCGTGGCTCAATTCATGGCCTGCATTTTCGCCGCGCGTCACGGAGGAGTGCAAACCCGTCTCCGTAATCACCAGCCACACTTCTGCGGCGCCGCCCCTTGCCGAGGGAGTGAGCTTTCCAATTTGCACGGAAAGGCTCTCGGTGCCCGGTTTACCTGCGGTCCCTTGAGACAGCGTCACAGGCGTCTTCGGCTGCGTGGAGGCCTGGGTAATCGTTTGCAGCGCGAGTTGCGGCCGCCCGCCGGAGCATTCAACACTGCCGTCCACTACTATTTGCGGAGTGTACGGGTTTTTGTTACCTAGCACGCCCGCATAGGCGTCCTGCCGGGTCGTCCAATTGTGGGAGGAAAAAGGGTCGCGCCAGCCCTGGTCGTCCCAATAATCGACATGTTCCTCGAGCGCGACGATCTGCATGTTATGAGCAGGGCCTTGCTCGGCTAACTTCGCCAGAAAGGCATCAGCAGGAGGGCAGCTGGAGCAGCCTTCTGAGGTAAACAGTTCCACGACCACGGGGGACCCATGCGACCCAGAAGGTTTGGGATCACCCTGCGGGTTCAATGTCCTAACTCCAAACGAGGCGAGGGTCAGGACCGTTCCAGCCACTGTCAACTTGGAGAGTAAAGCATTCACGGCATCCTCCCAAAGAACCCTAAGGGTCCAAGATCTATACGATACTCGTGAATGAAAAGAGTTACTCCAGGAAAATAGAGTCGGAATTATCCGTGCGCGGACTAACCGTTATGATAGAGTATACGAGTTATGCTCTACCGTGAACCCAACCTCCGGTTCATTGGCGGCCGACTTGCGCTGGACTTCGTCAACAGCGTTCCCATTGACAACGAATTTTCCTGGGACCAGCTCATTGAATTTCTGGAATCAGCTCAAATCGTAACACCGGAGCGCGGCGGCGAACTCCTGGCGCTCAACC
>QHYL01000184.1 GCA_003224105.1 Acidobacteriota bacterium
CTGCTTCACCACGATAGTTCCACACGCCCGCCTGGTGCTGCCCGAGACCATAAAAAGATTCATGCGAACCCCAGAGTCTCGAGAAAAGCTCTGCATGGTAGGTCTGTTCCGCGTTCACAACCACAGGCGTCATGGTGACTTCGGTTTGCTGGAACAAGGTCTTGCCCGCGCCATCCTGAAACGTGACGCCGCTATCCTTGCGCGAGATGACGGCTTTGATTTGTGCTGTGTTCAGCACGACGCTCTCATCGGAGGACTGCATCTCCCATTTCGCGGCGGGCCAACTGCTCTTGATCACGATAAGATCAGGATGAACCGGGACCGATTTCCCAGGCGAATAGCGCACTCGGATAATCGAGTCGGAGCACACCTGAAGACGCAAATCGCCTTTTTGCAGAGTAAACCGCACTCCGTCTGGCTCTTTTTGCACGCTGACAACCGGATTCAAGGGATTCCATTGCGCGACAGCCACGCTTGGGAGGCAAAGAATAAGAAACAGGATCGGGAGGATCAAAAGACGAAGCCACAAGGTTGGTTTAGCCCAGCGAGGGGCACGCGCGTGCACAATCATGTTCATTCACTCCTCTTCCCCGATGATTTGCACAAGGTTTACGGGAGAGAGTTTACCTTCTATCAAGCTTTTGGGGTGAAGACTCCAGTCGCAAGGAAGGAACAAACGACAATGGGCTACTAAAACAAATTCGACATGCTTTGTTCCACGGCCCGTGGTTAGCGCAGCTCCTGTTGCTTCCCTGTTCGGGCGGACTCGCGCGCAGCATCCAGGATTTCCATGACCTGCACATTCAGTTTCATGGAAAGTGGATCTTCGATCGGCTTGTTGTTTCGAATGCAGTCCACAAAGTACGAGATCGGGTTGCTTGTCGCTTTCGGCGCAGGATCGAGTGCAATACGCTCGCCTTCCAATCCTACCTTGGAGGCATTGTCAGCAGGCGAACGGAAGAACAAGTCGTTTCGCGTTGCGAGCAGGCTGCCTTTTGGTCCGAATACCTGCGCTTGCCCCATGCTGTAAGGCCAATCCCAGGAAGCTTCGATAATTGCGGCCCCATCGGGATAATCCAGAACGATTGTGGCATCGTCATCCACTGCATTGTGCTGCTCTATTTTTAGCTTCTGTGTAACAGCCGAAACGCGCGTTGGCCGCCCTTTGAGCCACACAGCCCACTCCGCTCCATAGCAGCCAAAATCCATGACAGCACCGCCGCCGTTTTTGACCGGGTCGTAGAGCCAGTCGGCAAAATATTTTGACACGCCGATCTCCTTCGGGCCCTGGTGGCCATACTGCACGATGATTCTTTGGACGGGTCCTAACAGATGGTCATGCACGCGATGATACAGTTCGTGCGTCGGAGCAACCCACGCATTCCAGTAGTTCACCATCACCTTAATGCCTGCCTGGTTCGCCAGCCGTTCCATTTCGCGCGCGTCGGCGGCGTTCGTCGCCATCGGTTTTTCCGTCGAATAGTGGATGTGCCGCTTCGCGCACTCGCGCAGGATCTCCAGATGCCGGTCGTTTTCCGTGGTGACGATGACGCCATCCGGCTTCATTTCATCCAACATCTCTACGTAATCTGAATAAAACTTCACAGTTGGCGGAACTTGAGCCCTGGCTTGATCTACCAGTGCTTGGTGCGCGTCAGCTATGGCAACGAGTTCGGCATTCGGCTCTCCGGCGAGATCCCTGAGCAATCCCCACACGTGGTCGTGATCGAGGCCGATAATGGCTAACCTGGTTTTCGGCTCTGCTGCCTTGGGAGTCTCAGATGTAGGTCCAGACATCGTCGCCCCCGCACAGACGAGAATAAAGAACAGAGGCAGAACAACACGTTCGAAGGATAAAGTTCGTGATTTCATGGTGTGATTTCCAAGGACCTGCATTTGTTGTTGTGAAGTGACGCCTGTTCCCGCCCCATTCGCAAAGCTGCGTCGGCCTTGCGCGCCAGGAGTCCGAAACCTCCACTCGCGGCATCCTTCTCCAAAGCCTGCAAATGCGTCATTCCGGCCGTCTTGTTGGCGGAATTCAGCTCCATCTCTCCCAGCGCGAGCCGCGCCTCAAGGGCGATGCCAGTAAATGTTGCCGTTGTCGCCCGCACAATCACTTCGCGAACCTGTCGCATGGAGTCGTTCCTGTCCGCGGGTTTCCCCGAAGCCGCTTGGATTCGTGCCGCAGCAATCCCCGCAAAGAGCTCAAGCTCTTCATTGCGCGACTTCTTTGCGGTTGCCATGGCTCGTTCCTCGTAATTCCGAGCGTCCGTTAGCTTTCCTTGCGCGAGCAAGGCCCGCGAAAGAGCGAGATATGCCGCCGCCGCGTCTTTGTCTGCTTTCGTCTTCTCGAAGAGCTCGGCTGCCTGTTTGGCCTGGACCGCAGCTTCTTCGTTCTTGTCCTGATCCAACAGCAATTCGGCGAGATGGACTTGCATTTGGGCAGATTGGGACTTGTCCCCAATCTTGTCGAAAATCGCTTTGGCCTCCGTTTCATCCTTCCACGCGGTCTCGGCATCTCCTTCGATTTGCAGCAGCCGCCCCAAGCCGGACAGGGCCGCGCCTTCCTTGCTTCGATCGCCAATTCGCCGGCAAATCCCCAAGGATTCTTCGAGCATTTTCTTCGATTCCGCTGTAATTCCCTGCCGCAAGAACACTTCTCCTAATCCCGCTTCGGCCAAAGCCTGTCCGTCAATATGCCCGATCTCGAGATAGGTTTTCAGCGATTCCTCGTAGCTTTTCTGGGCTGCGGCAAGGTCTCCCAATGCCAGGTAGACATCGCCAAAGTTATCGCGTTCGTTCGCCACCCCAAATCTGTAGCCAATCTGCTGGTAGATGGCTAGAGATTTTTCATAGTGTTTCTTGGCGCCTTGGTAGTCGCCTTGCATCTGGAGGGCGATCCCGCCCACGGTGGCTGCGGTCGCTACGCCGCGCTGGTCGTGCGCAGCAAGATAGAGCCGCTCCGCGTCGCGAACAACGGCTTCGACTCCGTCAGGTTCGGCAAGATTTTCAAGGGCCCAGCCTTGATCCGTCAGCGCCCTTGCCTGGAGCAGGGACGCCCCGGCGGCCTTTGCTTTCTCCGCCGCTCTCATGGCGGACGATAGCAAGCTCTTAAAATCGCCCACAGACTCGACAGCGTGATCTTCTTCCAAATCGATGCGCGGGTCGTCCCTCTGAGGCGGAGACAACTCACGCAAATGGCCGAGAGTCTCCAGAGCATCATTTCCCCTTCCTCCGCTGACCTGCACGCTGGCCAGGGCAATTCCGTAATCGAGGTTGTCGGGGAAAAATTCAAAAAGGGCCCGATAGATTTCAATAGCTTTGTCCCATTCGTGCGATGTTTCACGATAGCGGGCCTCGACCAACAAGCGCTCGGCGCGAGGCAAGTTGGATGAGAGATCAAAGGCCTTCTTTGCTTCCGTCCTGGCGTTCTCGTCATATCCCAACTGGCTCCATGCCGTGGCCAGCGCGGCGTGCGAAAGCGCGTAGTTGGGTTCTGCGGCGATGGCTTTGACCAGCGAATCCCGGGCAGAAAGGGCGTCGAACACGCGTACCTTGGAAAGCCCTTCGGCGTACAAGCGCGCTGCCCCCGCGTTCGACGGGAGAGCCGTTGCTACTTCCACAGCTTCCTCTTTCGTGATCCTTCGAATGCCAAGGTTGGCTCGCAGCTTTTCGCCGGCTCGGGAAACCAAGTCAAAAAGGTTTTCCTGTGAGCCGGTCTCCGAATCTGCATACAATGTTTCGCCGCTCTGTGTATCGAAGAGCCGCAAATCGAGGCGGATCTGCCGGCTGGGATTTGTTGCCAGCGAAGCGTATGAGCCCGCAATCACCAAGTCCGTGCCCAGATTCCTGTGAATTTGCTGCAGATTCCCACGCCCCAGACTCTCCATGTCGTTCAGGGAGAGCTCAGCTTTCATGCGCGCGATGCTTTCTGCCGGAAGAGTCCGGAGTTGGCCACCGGCGGAAAGCTCCGTGGTGAGCCAGTCGGAAAACGCCGTCGAAAGCCAAGCTTCTTTCGCGTCTCCGGAAAGATTCGTAAAGCCGAGCACCGCCACGGACCTGCGCGGGTTAATCGCGTTGGACGAACCGCTCAGCACGACCGGATGCGAATCACGCAGATAAATGCCGACTCCCACAACCGCTATTGCAACGGCGGCAACTAGCCCATAGAAGGGACGTTTCCCCGAAGGAGTATGCAAGTCCACTATCCGGATCGGGCCCTCGTTCCTCTTGTGTGGGCCGTTCTTTCCATTGCCTGCAAAAGGGTCGTCTTGGAACTCGTTCCTCGTGGCGCTTTCGTGGATCGCTTCTGAAGGTGGCAAGTAAACTGGAGCAAGGAATCGGTAACCGTGACGCGGAATCGTCTCGACATACCTAGGGCTGTCGGCGGAATCTCCCAGCGCCGCTCGCAATTTAGTCATGGCCTTGTTCAAGCTGCGATCGAAATCCACAAACGTATGGGCCGGCCAAAGTTTTCCCCGCAGTTCCTCGAGGGTCACCACTTCTCCGGGATGTTCCAAAAGGAGAGAAAGAATCTGGAAAGGCTGCTCTTGCAGCTTGATTCGAACACCATGCTTCCGCAATTCCGCTGCGCGCAGGTCTACTTCAAAGACTCCAAAACCTCTGGTTCGGAAGGGCCCCTGAACCGCTCGCATGACCATTCACCCCTGCAGGTTGCCGAGCGTAGCACGCAGCGGTGGCCTAATCAATACGGCCTTCACTTGGCCAATGCGCAGTTTCGCCCAATTTTGGGAGCGTTTGCAGCGCTACGAGTTTGTCCAGATGCCTGACTCGTATCGCTCTGGTCCCCGGGCGAAGGGTCAGCGTGTCGCGACGGTTGCGGCGCCCTTACCTTCCGTGATTTGGACGATGCAATCGATGCAGGGGAGGGTGACTTCTTCGCGAAGGCCGCTGGGCCAGAGGATTTCGATCTTGTCGACTTTAGAAGCGGAGCCGAGGCCGAAATGGATACGCGAGTCGGAAGCAGAGGCGTAGCTGGCACCGCTGAAAACGTCGGCGCGTTGGCGAACGCCGCCAGCAGTGAGGAATACTTTGGCGCCAATGGCGTCGCGGGAGGATTTGTAAACCTGGGCTTCATGGGCTGGAGCCCCACTAGTATTGCTTGCGTTTGCCCGGACGGTCGGAGCAAGCCCCACCCCTACCAGCTTGAGAGCGACCCAGTGATTGCAGTTGCGAACCATGTTGCGAAGCAACGTGGGGGGCGAATCGAGGTTGTTGAGGACGACGTCGATGTGGCCGTCGTTGAAGAGGTCACCGAAAGCAGCCCCGCGCGCGCAGACTACGGAGGCGAGGCCGCTGCCGGGGGCGGGCGGAACCTCCTGAAACTTTGCCCCGTCGAGATTGCGGAAAAGCTGCGGACGCTGCGCCCAAGTGGTGCCCCAGTCGCGCTGGTCGGCAATGGGATAAACGTGACCATTGGCGATGAAGAGGTCGAGCAGGCCGTCGTTGTCGTAATCGAGAAAGCCGGCGCCCCAGCCAAGGAACGGTATCGTCGGGCTTCCGAGACCGGCTTTGAAGGAGACGTCGGTGAAGCTCGAGTCGCCGTCGTTGCGATAAAGAGTTTTGTAGTCGTCGGAAAAAGTCGTGATGAACAAGCCGAGACGGCCGGAGTGATTGTAGTCGCCCAAGGCGATGCCCATGGAGGCTTG
This sequence comes from Acidobacteriota bacterium, assembly GCA_003224105.1. Classification (GTDB taxonomy): domain Bacteria; phylum Acidobacteriota; class Terriglobia; order Acidiferrales; family UBA7541; genus Acidiferrum. The sequence goes on from QHYL01000184.1 coordinate 5,670, forward strand.
GGCGCGGCCTTCTTCATTAAGGGCGAAGCCGCTCATGTAGCTAACGTCGTCGAAGGTGCCGTCGCGGCGATTGCGATACAGATAATTCGGCGTGGAATCGTTGGCAACGATGAGGTCAGGCCAGCCATCGTCGTCAATGTCAGCAAAGACGGAAGCGAAGCCGTAGCGGCCTTCGCGATCGGCGACAACGGCTTTGACACTCACATCGGTGAAGGTCCCGTCGCCGTTGTTATGAAAGAGATGATCGCCTTCGCCAAGGAGACCCAGGGGTCCACAAAAAACGTTCACGCCGCGGTATTGGCAAGCTCCTTCGGGAACGCCACGCTTCCCGGCCAGGATAGGATGGTCGAGATCGTAGTGAACGTAGCCGGGGACGAAGAGGTCGAGCATGCCGTCCCGGTCGTAATCGCCCCAAGTCGCGCCAGTGGACCACCCCCCAAGAGCGACACCAGCCTTTTCGGCAACATCCGTGAACGTGCCGTCGTGATTGTTGTGGTAGAGGCGGTTCTTGCCGAAATTTGAGACGTAGATGTCTGGCCAGCCGTCATTGTCGTAATCGGCGACTGCAACGCCGAATCCCCAGCGATCGTTGGAGACCCCGGCTTTGTCAGTGACATCGGTGAAGGTGCCGTTGTGATTGTTGTGGAATAGCATGGCGCGTGGCGCGGGCTCGGCGCCCTTGGTGGCAGCAACGGTCGAGCCATTTAGCAGATAAATGTCGAGCCAGCCGTCGTTGTCGTAATCAAGAACGGCGACGCCTGAGCCGGGAGCTTCGATGATGGTGGATTTTTCCGGCGAGCCAGAGCGATGGCGAAACTTGTCGAGGCCGGCTGGATGCGTAATATTGGTGAAGACGATAGGAGCGCCATCGACGAAACCGCCGGCGGTGATGGGGCGGGCATGGGCATCTTTGATGGGCGCATGAATACCACCCGTGGACATGCCAGAAGGGCGAGGCAACGGAGCATTCTGCGATTTATCGGGAGCGGACTGCGAGGACTGCTGGCTGAGAGCAAAGTGAGCGGTCGCCAGGCAACAAAGCAAGAAAACAATAAAGATAGGAGGTGGCATAAGGCGGCGCGGGGCGCTGCGTATGTTCATTTTTGTGCGGCCGCGGGAAGGGGTTCGTCGACAGTAAGAAATTGATCGGCGTGGACGTTCTTTAGAGTTTGCTGGATGCCACTGGGCCAGCGAATCTCGATAGACTGTACGGGAGGCTCGGAACCGAGGCCGAAGTGGACGCGCTTGTCGCTGGAAGAAAGGTAGCTGCCAGCAGTGGAAACCGTGGCGAATTGCTGGCCTTTTGCGGTGACGAGTTTGACTTCAGCGCCGATGGCGTCGCGATTGCTCTTGTGGCCGACGAGCTTCACCAGGAGCCAGTGATTTTGTGTGGGTGTTTCGTTGTGAAGGATGTGTACGGGGCCGTCGTTGGTGGTGACCACGGCATCGAGGCGGCCGTCATTGTCGATGTCGCCGATGGCCATGCCGCGGCTGAGCCATGGCTGGCTAAAAACCGCGCCTGAGGCAGCGGAAACGTCAACGAACTCCTTGCCAGTGTTGCGGAGAAGAAGCATCGGTTCGCGATAGTGAAGATTGGGATAACTAAGCTCGACGGTGTCGAGGTCGTGGCCCTGGGCGATGAGGAGATCCTTCCAGCCGTCATTGTCGTAATCGAGGAAGCGGACTCCCCAACCGGAGTGCGTCATGGTGGCGCGGGCCACGCCTGAAATAAAGCTGGCGTAAGAAAACGTAGAGTCGTGGCTGTTGAGATAAAGGGCATAGCGCTGGTTGGCGAGGTCGGTGATGATGAGATCGGGAAAGCCATCGTTGTTGTAATCCGCGAAATCGACGCCCATGCCGGCGTACGTCCGCCCGTCGCCGTCAACGGCGACTTCAGAAAGAAGGCCGACTTCTTCGAACGTGCCGTCGCCTCTGTTGTGATAAAGAAATTCGACCATGGAGTCGTTGGCGACGAAGAGATCAATGTGCCCGTCGCGGTCGTAGTCCGCGAGAGCGATGCCGAGACCTTTGCCGGGCTTGGAGAGGCCGATCTTTTGGGAAACCTCGGCGAAGTGGCCGTTACCGTCGTTGTGGTAGACCTGCGGAGAAATGGGCTGAAAAACGTCCGGATGACAATAGGCGCGGTAGCCCTCTTTGTGTTCGCCGCACCAGATATCGTCGAAATCCCATTGGAGGTAGCGGAGGACCACGAGGTCAAGCAGGCCGTCGTCGTCTAAGTCCACCCAGGCGGCACTGGTTGACCAGCCGGAACCCGCTACACCTGCTTTTTCAGTGACGTCCGTGAAGGTTCCGTCGCCATTGTTGTGGTAGAGCTTGTTCCCCCCGTAAGCCGTGACGTAGAGATCTTCGTAACCATCGTTGTCATAATCACCGACGGCAACGCCCATGCCATAGCCGACGCCCTGTAGGCCAGCTTTCTCGGTCACGTCCTCAAAAGTACCGTCGGGCTTTTGATGATAGAGCCGGTTCCAGTAATTGGGACCGCTCTTCTGGGGGATTGAGCCCTTTGAAGTGGGATCCTGAAGAGGAGCGCCGTTAACCAAAAAAATGTCGAGCCGACCGTCGTTGTCATAATCGAATAGGGCCACCCCGGCACCCATAGTTTCGGGCAAATAGTGCTTGGGGGTGTGGGAAGAGAGGTAATTGAAGCGAATTCCCGATGCCGAAGCGATTTCGACAAACTTACCGGGAAATGCCTTCTGCGAATCGGGCGTGGAACCCGATTGCTGAGCAGCAACCACTTCCATCAAAAGAACGAAAAGAAAAGCCCCCGAGAAAACGCGCATATCTCATTGATATTACAGCATACGAGCGTAGAAGCCTCATCTTGCGACCGCGGCTGCCAGCAATTCCAAGGGAAGGACCATAGATAACTGTTGGTAGTTGAACCAGTTACGGGGGAACGTGCAAATGACATGGAAGTGGATTGACAGGAGCAAGATGGCTTGAGAAGAGTGCAGTGACGCACAAGTGAGGGTGTGCCCTGTCGAGGGCGATTTGGAGGGATGCCATGATTCTGCAAAGACTCAAGTTTAGGCACGTTTCGTGGGCGACCTTGCGGCCGTTGTGCCGGACCCTTTTTGCGGCCGGGTTGGTCTGCTTCGCTTTCGTTGGTGGCGTCAGCGCGCAGACCGCCGACAACGCGGATTCCAACAAGGAGACCATGGCCAAGCGCGATTTGACCCCTGACTTGACCAAGGACCCGACTCTTTATGTCGTTGGTTACGCGCACCTAGACACCGAGTGGCGTTGGGAATACCCCCAAGTCATCAACGAATATCTTCGCAAGACGATGGACGATAACTTCGCGCTGCTCGGAAGGTATCCGCATTATGTTTTTAACTTCAGTGGCGCCAATCGCTACCGTTTGATGAAGGAATACTATCCGGCGGATTTTGCCAAATTGACGGAGTTCGTACACAAGGGCAGATGGTTTCCTGCAGGCTCTTCGATGGAAGAGGGCGACGTAAACGCACCGAACGCCGAGGCAATTATCCGGCAGATTCTTTATGGAAACGAATGGTTTCGAAAAGAGTTTGGCAAAGCCAGCGGCGAATACATGCTGCCCGACTGCTTCGGATTTCCGGCTTCGTTGCCCACGATCTTAGCTCACTCAGGTGTAAAAGGATTTTCGACGCAGAAACTGACCTGGGGCTCTTCCGCTGATGCCGGAGGTCCGGAATCGCGCGAGAAGACTCCGGAAGGCACGCCGTTCAACGTGGGCGTGTGGGTAGGACCTGATGGCGGGAGCGTGCTGGCCGGCCTGAATCCGGGGAGTTATGGCGGAGGAATTTACACTGACCTTAGTAGGCCGCTACCGCAAGCCCTGCCGGACACCGCGCTGGAGGAAGTCCAGTCAAAGATCCAGACCCTTCGAGAGAAATTGGAAAAGGTCCAGAAGAGCGGTCAACCTCTGGATCAAAAAGACATCCAGGAGTTTCGAGGCTTGCAGAATCAACGGGAAGCTTTGTTGAAGATGGACCAGGACCGCGCCCAGGCACGATTTCAGGAGGATTGGGCGGCGCGAGTGGAGAACAACGGGAAAGTCAGCGGCTTACTCACGGACTACCATTACTACGGGACCGGTGACGTCGGCGGGGCGCCGGATGAGGAATCCGTGAAAAGGCTGGAAGCGATTGTCACCAAGGGCACGGCAAGCTTGCCGCCTCTGGGCTCTTTCTATTTCCCGCGGCAGTCGCATCCGGAGTGGCCACAAGTGAAAGTGGGAGAGGGACCCGTTCATGTGCTCTCTGCTACGGCCGACCAAATGTTTCTGAATATCACTCCCTCCGAAGCCGCAGGCCTGCCGCGCTACACGGGTGAAATGGAATTGACCAACCACTCGGCAGGTTCGCTGACGTCGCAAGCCTACCAAAAGCGCTGGTTGCGAAAAGAGGAGTTGCTCGCGGACGCCGCAGAAAAAGCATCGGTTTCCGCCGAATGGCTGGGAGCACGCGCGTATCCGCGCGAGCGTCTGAACAATGCTTGGACGCTGGTGATGGGCGGGCACTTTCACGACATCGCCGCGGGAACAGCTACTCCCAAAAGCTACGAGTTTGCCTGGAACGACGACGTCATCGCGATGAATCAATTTTCGGGAGTGCTGAGCAATGCGACCGAAGGCGTTGCCGCAGCGCTGAACACGGTAACCAAAGGCATCCCGGTCGTGGTCTTCAATCCGCTCAACATCGCGCGCGAAGACGTGGTGGAAGCAAGCGTGGAATTCGCGGGAGGAATGCCAAAGGCCGTACAGGTCACGAGGCCTGGTGGTAAGGAAGTTCCGGCGCAGATTTCAGGAGAGAAAATTCTCTTTTTGGCGCACGTCCCGTCGACCGGCTATGCAGTTTACGACGTGCAGCCCGGCACGGAAGCCGCCGGGTCAACACTGAAGGTGACCAACGACTCGCTCGAGAACCAATACTATCGAGTCAAGCTGAATGCGGAAGGAGATGTCGCAAGTATCTTCGACAAGTCCATCGACAAGGAACTCCTTGCTGGACCGGCAAGGCTGGCAATCTCCTACGACAACCCGCAGCAGTGGCCGGCTTGGAACATGGATTGGGATCAGGAGCAGGCAGCGCCGAAGGCGTACGTTAGCGGGCCAGCAAGGATTCGCGTTGTGGAGAACGGTCCGGTGCGGGTGGCGCTGGAGATTTCACGGGAAACCGCAGGCTCGGCGTTTGTCCAAACGATTCGGCTTTCCGCGGGCGACGCGGGCAAGCGCGTGGAATTTGGAAACGTGATTGATTGGAATACGAATGAGTCCAATCTGAAGGCGGCCTTCCCGCTCACCGCGTCGAACAGTTTGGCTACTTACAACTGGGACATCGGCACCATTCAGAGGCCATCGGCGCAACCGAAAAAATTTGAAGTGCCTTCGCATCAATGGATTGACCTGACCGACATGAGCGGTGAGTTTGGCGCCACGATCCTTACGGACTGCAAAAATGGATCAGACAAACCGAATGACAATACCATCCGGCTCACGCTGATTCGAACGCCGGGAACGTCGGGCGGGTATCCTGACCAGGGCACGCAGGACATCGGTCACCACGAGTTCACCTATGGCATAGCCGGGCATGCCGGAAACTGGCGCGACGGGCAAACCGACTGGCAAGGCCAACGCCTGAACGCTCCGCTAATTGCTTTCGAAACTTCCAAACATGGCGGGGCGCTGGGGCAAGAGTTTTCTTTGCTGAAGGTGAGCAATCCGCGTATTCGCGTTTTGGCATTGAAGAAGGCCGAAGAAAGCGACGAAATCATTGTGCGACTTGTGGAATTGGACGGCCGGCCTCAGGAGAACGTGCGCGTGTCGTTCGCCGCGCCAATCAGCGCGGCGCGCGAAGTAAACGGGCAAGAGCAACCAGTGGGAACTGCGACCGTGACCGACGGCGCGCTAGTGACCTCGTTCTCGGCATATCAGCCGAGGACCTTCGCGGTGAAGCTTGCCGCGGCAGCCACCAAGGTCAGCGGTGTGCGTTCCGCTCCCGTAAAGCTGCCTTACGATGTAGCGGCGGCCAGCAACGACGGCACGAAGTCAACCGCTGGATTTGACGGCAAGGGCAATGCGTTACCTGCCGAAATGCTTCCCTCGCAAATTCAGTTCGATGGTGCGGAGTTTCAACTTGCTCCCGCAAAGACTGGCACGCCCGATGCGCTCACAGCAAAAGGACAAACGATTAATCTTCCTGCAGGCCACTTTGATCGGCTCTATGTGCTGGCGGCTTCGGCAGAAGGAGACCAAAAAGCCACGTTCCAAGTTGGCGTTAAGAAAACCGAGCTGAATATTCAAGACTGGGGCGGATTCATCGGGCAATGGGACGACCGGCAATGGACCGCGAAGGACGTTACGATTCCGGAGAGGCTTGGGCGCCCGGCACGAACGAGGCATGACGATTACGCGGAAATGACAGGCATTAAACCGGGTTATATCAAGCGGGCGGACCTGGCGTGGTTCTGCTCGCACCACCACAACGCCGCCGGCGAAAACGTGGCGTACTCTTACGCTTATCTGTTTGCCTATGCCATCGATATGGAGCCTGGAACAAAAACCATCAAGCTGCCTAACAATTCGAAGATTCGAATCCTGGCAATGTCGGTTGCCGAAGAGAATCCGCCTACCAAACCCGCGCAACCACTTTACGACGTCCTTCCTCCAGCGGCAGCGGGCGAAAAGGACTTCCTGCTATCCAGCTCGGCTTCTAGTCTTTCTGTAACGCAGGGGAGGAGCACGGCCACGGAGATCGGCGTCACCCCAAGAAATGGGCTTGAGAGCAGCGTGACCCTGGCAGCTTCGGGGCTGCCTGCTGGAGTCACTGCATCATTTAGCCCTTCCAGCACCACCGGCATGCGCACTCTAACGCTGAAGGCGGAGAGTTCGGCGGAAGCAGGAACTTCTACCGTCACCATCACAGCTACGTCCGGTGCGCTCTCGCACAGTGTCCCTGTCACTCTGAAGGTGACGGCAATCAAAACTGGTGCCGTGAGCGTGGATCTTGCTTCAGCTTACAACGCTACGGGAATTTATCAGGACGGTGCGACGTTCGATGAGGCGTCCAGCCTAGACGATGGCGGCTTCGCGTTCTCGGCGCAGTCTTTGGGCACCTCGCTGGAGTGGGAAGGGGTTATGTTTCGCCTTGGCCCCGCCAACGCGCCGGACGTGGTTACCGGCAAGACGGTTGCGCTGCCGCTCGGGAGGTTTGCCTCTTTGATGATGCTCGCGACAGGGGTGGATGGCAGCCAAAAGTCGCAAACTTTCACGGTCGCTTATGCCGACGGCACGTCTTCCAGCTTTACGCAGAGCCTCAGCGATTGGTATTCGCCTGCAACTTTCGCTGGGGAATCCGCGGCCGCGAGCGTGCCTTACCGGCTTAGTGGCGATGGAGAGACAGATGACGGCACGTTTCACATCTTCGGTTATTCGTTCGATCTCGACGGCAATAAGCCCCTGCGCAGCATCACGTTGCCAAACAACCGGGGTGTCGTGATTCTTGCCATGGCGCTGGTGCCAGCGGGCTAATCACCGAAACAAAAAAGACACTAGCCGAGACTCAAAGACTGAGAGACGAGGAGCGACGTCAGACGGCTTCTTTGTTGGGAATCCGTTATTCATTCAGAGTGGAAAGCCCTCCCTTAACGCGATGACACAGGGCTGCCACGGACAGCAGATCGTGGGAAATGTAGAGAATGGCCATGTCGAGTTCGCGGTTGAGTCGTGCGAACAAGCTCAGAATTTCGGACTGCGTGATGGTGTCAAGCGCACTGGTCGGCTCATCCGCAATCAACAGCGCGGGCCGGTGAAGAATGGCCATAGCGATGATGACTCTCTGTCCTTGGCCAACGCTCAGTTGCGAAGGACGCCTTTTCAAAAATTCCTCGCTGTCCGGCAGACTGACGCTCCTTAAAGCGGCTCTCACAGCCGCATGACACTGATCCCCGGTTCCGTTGGCATGCGCGCGCCAAGCTTCCTTCAACTGTGTCCCAATACGCAGTGCCGGATTCAGAGAAGTCAACGGGCTTTGCAGCACCACGCTCATTTGGCGGCCACGAATGTCGCGAAGTTGGCTCTCCTTTTTCTGCAGGAGATTCTCGCCCTGAAAAACAACTTCGCCCTGAACCTTTGCTCCCTTCAACTGCAATAGCTGCAGGAGCGCCAGCGCCAAGGTGCTCTTCCCAGAGCCGCTTTCGCCCACGAGTCCCACAATCTCGCCACGCTGAATTTCCAGGCAAAGATTCTTGAGGACACCAGGTTTGTTGCGGTAGTCCACGGAAAGCCGCGCGGAAAGTAGCGGGGACTCCGACGTCATTCCTGAGCACCAAGCTCCGGCGCCGGCCCCAGCCGCAAGGTATCCACGTTCCAAAGTCCCCAAGGTTCAAGGACCACGGGTGCGACACCGCCGACGCTGGGAGAAACAGCCAGGAGCACGTCTTTGTTAATCAGGTAGATGAAGGGCTGTTGTTCGGCGGCAATTTGCTGCACGCGATCAAATTTGGCCTTTCGCTCCTTCTCCGTAGGGGCGGTAGCTTGCTCGCGCATAACTTTGTCGATTTCGGCTTCCCACGCCGTTGCGGGAGATTTCTGGCTCGGGTTCCACTGATGATTTTCGCCCGAACTCAACCAAACGTTCATCTGACCATTGGGATCGAGATCCGTGTTGACCAGGCCGAGGATGCAGGCTTCGTAATCGAAGGTTCGCGTCATTCTCTCGATCAGCGAAGGAAAGTCCAGGGTGACAACGTTGACTTTAATTCCGACCTGCGAGAGGTCTTGTTGAATCATCGTGGCTATTTTTTCGCGTGCGGCGTTACCGGAATTGGTGACCACCGTAAATTCAACGCGATTGCCTGCGCGATCTTTCAAAGTGTCGTTGTCAAGGCGGAAGCCAGCTTGCGCCAGCAGCCGCAGTGCGCCTTGCGGATCATATTTCGGGTCTTCGAGATGGGCATTGAACCAGAAATGATTGGAAGGAGAAACCGGACCGTAAGCCGGCTTCGCGTATCCAGCGTAGACAACGCGGCAGAGGTCTTCACGGTTGATAGCCATGGAAATGGCTTTGCGAAATTCCGTCATACCGAACCACGATTTCTTGGACGCAGGGAGCGGCGCTGCAGGCGACTGATTGAACCAAAGCTCTTCGGCATCGAGTCCCGTGCCGGCGTTGCGAGTTACGGCAGGGTTTTCGCGCTGCAGACGTTCGAACTGTTCCGCGTCCAGGCGATTAATCAACTGCAACTCGCCGCGGCGGAACCGAAGCAGCTCGATGTCGCGGTTGCGCTGAATGTCCAGCCGCACGCTATCGATGTAAGGCAGAGCGTGGCCCTGGGCATCATGTCTCCAGTAGTTCGGATTTTTCTGCAGCAAGACGTAAGAACCTGCTTTGTAATCGGCGACGTAGAACGGACCGAGGACCGCCATCTCCTTCTTGGGAGAATGAGCGGAAAGTACGGCCACCTGGTCAAAGAGGCGTTCCAGTCCTGCGATGGGAGCAGGAAACGTAATGACGGCCACGTCAGAGGCTGGAGTCTGCACCTGGGCAGTTCCCTCCCCGGAGCGGAAGGCATCGCCTGTGGGCGAATGCGTTTCCGGATCCATGAGCAGGCGCATCGTGTGTGCCACATCCTCGGAAGAAAAAGGCGTCCCGTCGGAGAAATGAATTCCCTTGCGCAGATGAAAAGTGATCGTGCGGCGATCTCGGGAAATTTTCCACGAAGTAGAGAGCGCGGGTTCGAGAGCCTGCGTCTGGCGATTGAGACGAATGAGAACTCCGCCGGTCAAGTAGCGGACATTCTCGGAAGCTTCATCGTCCACCAGAATCGGATTGAAAGTTTTGGGCTCACCGTGAAGGCAGAAGTGGAGCTCGCCACCCGTCTGCGCGCGAACGGGAACTGCAAGTGCAAGCAATATAGTAAGAGCAAGGTTTTTTAGCGGACTGGGCATCACGCAGTTTCCTCCTGTGCGGGCAAGATCAACTGAAAACAAATCACCACCAGAGCCAGCAGAAAGAGGGGAGTGAGCCGCCAGGGATTTGCGGTCACGGCGGAAATATCCTCGAGGCCGCGCAAAAGATTTCCCCAGGAAGGCAGAGGTTCGATCACGCCAAGCCCCAGCATGCTAAGGGTGGCTTCGGTCAAGACAAAGACGGGAATCGAAATCCAGAATTGCGCAAATAAGACAGGACGCAGATTGGGAAGCAAGTGACGCACGATCATCCTCCAGCGGCCACATCCCGTCGCGCGTGCGAGCAAAAGAAAGTCGCAATTTCGCAGATTTTTTGTTGCGGCCCAAACAACCCGGAGTGACGATGGCCAGCCCAGCAAACCTAGCAAAGCAAAAGTAGCGATGACGGAAAGGACGGGTGAAATATCCAGCGGTAGGAGGGCGCGCAGAGCCAGCAGGACAAACAACAGCGGAATAGCCATGGAAAGGTCGGTGGCCGCGAGGATGAATTTTTCACACCATCCGCCCACGAGCCCCGCTAATCCCCCAAAGATGCCGGCGAGCAGCGTGGCCAGCAATGCCGCAGCCGGCGCCAGCAACAGGGACACGCGCGTTCCATAGATCAACCGAGCAAAGAGATCTCTCCCCAGGCTGTCGGTGCCGAGCAAGTGAGTGGAAGACGGCGCGGCATTCGGTCGTTCGCGGAATTGTTTCGCATATGGATAAGGGCTGACCGTTCCGGCAAATAAGCCCACCACAAAAATCGCGCACAAAACCGAGGCGCAGATCACGCGCAGCTTTGGGGTGTTCACAGCGCCCCCTCATGCGCAATGTTCGCGAGCATATTTGCCGCCACGGTGATCAACGTGACGAGCAGCGTCAGATTCATGATCAAAGGCAAGTCACGATTCAACGCGGCTTGCCACGCGAGCTGTCCTACTCCCGGGGAGTCACAAAGGGCTTCGATGGGAATCGCGGCGCCAAACGCCACAGCCAACGACACTCCCAAAAGGGCAAAAAGCGCGGGTGAAGCCAAAGGAAGTACGTGGTGAAAGAGGATTTTCGCCCGGCTGATTCCTCGCGCACGCGCCGCCAGGATGTAGGGTTGCGAGTAAGCATGATTAAGCAAATTGCGGAGATATCGGAAAAGCTTGGGAAACGTGACGACGGCGATGGCCACAAACACGGGCGCACGAAGATACACGGAGAATATGGCTACCACTGCCGCAGGGAGCGCGATCAACACCCCGCTAGCCAGCGTCGTCGAGATGTCAAAATAAAAGCCACGAAAGAAAACGCCGGCCAAAGATACCGCCAAAGCAACAAACCAAGCCAATAAGACCCCCAATAAGACGGATTTTGCAGTGACCGGAAAACGCTCTTTGATCAGCGACGAAATGGGACGCTGCAACCACTCGGACGAGCCGAAATCGCCGTGAACGGCACCAGCAAGATACCGCCCATAATAGGAGAGCAATCCAGCATTGAGGCGATGCGAATTTCGAATGGCTTCCACGCTTGCCTGGCTGAAACGAGGATCAAGTTCGCGCTCATCCGCTCCATAACCAGGAGAGAACCGAACCAAAGACGCACTCAGCAGGCCCCCGAGAATACAGACGGCCGCAAGCATAAGCAGGCGCCCAACAATTCCTTGGATTCTGGCTCTCATCTTGTTTTGCGCTTATGGCATCTCTCCAGAAATGAGGAACCACCAGAGTTCATCAACCGACCTGAAGCCGGGAAGCTTCACCGCGCTGCTTGTAGTAGGTCTCTTTGGATTCGTACATCCGGTGGTCCGCTTCAGACAGGAGTTCTTCCGCCGTGGAACCGTCCTTCGGATAAAATGCACAACCGATGCTCGCCGTGACCACCTTCGCGCCACAGATCATTTGGCCTGCCTCTTCGACCGCAAGCTCCAGCCGAGGCATCAGTTCCCACGCGCCCTCTTCGGTGAGTTCCGGGAGCACGAAAACAAACTCATCACCGCCCAAACGGCCAACCTGATCATATTCGCGGCACGCACTCTTCAAGTTCTTCGCGATCTGCTGCAACAGTTTGTTCCCGACAAGGTGGCCAAAGTTGTCGTTCACGTTCTTGAAACCGTTGAGATCGCTCAACAGCACGGCCAGCGGAACCCCACTGCGGCGTGAGCGCGCAATTTCCTGTTCAAGGTGAACACAGATCCAGCGAGCGTTTGGTAGTTCCGTCAGGAAGTCGGTGCTTGCGGTATCCTGCGCTCTTTCGTATTGCAGTGCGTTCTCAACAGACAATCCAAGCTTTGAACTGGCGGCCAGCAACAGGCGCAAATGGTCTTTCGTGAAGCCCTGCTTTTCGCGCAAATAAAGAGAGAGAACACCGGCGGCGCCGTCGCGGCCGTGCAACGGCACGGACAGCACCGACTGAAGCACCGGGATTTGTGCGCGATCTCCCAGGTATTTTGTCTCCGCCGCGGGATCGCCATTGATGATTGGTTTTTCCGTTTGCGCGACCCAGCCGGAAACGCCTTGACCTAGCGGAATCTCTATCGAAGTGAATAAGTCGTAGTCCACACCATGGACGTACTTTGGGATCAGTTTCCCTTCCTCATAAATATAGAAGACGATGGTGTCGTATGGAATCATCTCCTTCAAACGCACGGCAACCACCGACAGCGTTTCTCGCAAGCTCAAGGAGTTGCCCAAAGTCTGTGCAAGCTCAAAAAGTAGCTGAGCCTCTTGCCGTGCCGACACGATGGAAGCGAGAAAGGATGCGGCGCGGACTTCCG
>QHYL01000693.1 GCA_003224105.1 Acidobacteriota bacterium
GAGACCACATCGCGGGCGCTGAAGTGCTTGAGGAGGACGCCGCGGTGCATGCGAATTTCTTTGGTATCGATCTCCACGAGATCGCCGGGATGCTCGATGGGCCAGTATTTAGGCTTGCGAATGGCCCACGGGCGTTTTCGTAGTTTGCGATGTTGGCGAAGCAGGACCGCGGGTTTGGGTGGTTCGTGCAGCGCGCCGGTGCGCTTGAGAGCCGCCAAAATGCGGCCGACCATGGAAACCGAAACGTAAAGCCTTTCGCGAGCGAGCAGCACCACCAGCTTGTCCTTGCCCCAGCAGGGATATTGTTTGCGCAGCGCGAGCACACGCTCCGCCGTTGCGGTTGTCCAGGTAGGTTGACGTGTGTTGCGCGGGCGATGCGAACGCCCTTCCAGGGTGGTGAGATCGTGGCGGTCGAAGCGGCGTCGCCAGCGATAAAAGGTCTGCCGGCTGATGCCAAAGTGCCGGCAGGTGCGTGCGACGTTGCGTCCGTTGAAGAGATAAAAGAGCATCCACTGAAGTCGTGTTCGGGCCGCCCGGCTTAAACTCTTTCCGAGGCGCGCCAGCTGGCGCGCCTGTTATTTTAATACGTTTAATTTCCCAGGAACCGTGGTAGAGGCGTGCGCAGTACACAGGAATACGGGGCTTGAACAACGTCTTGAACAATTTCTTTCGGCAATAAACCGGGTCAAGCGGGCGTTTTTTCACGCCCGGCCACTGGCACCATTTGCCCCCTTCGAATGGTGTATTCCTCGGAGCCCCAGCGAATGCGTTTTGATCCGAAGCTCGCCAGCCACACGATAAAGTATATGGCGTCCCGAACAGGGACAAGCCAGAGGTTCCGCCGCAGGACCTCGTCTCTCACACCCCACACGCCCACCGTCCAGGCCATGGGAAGTCGCAGCACGAGGTAAGCAGCAACGTAAGCGCTACCAATCAACGCCGTCGGCGCAAACAAAACCGCAAGCAAAGTCCACGGGAGCCCTTGTGTGAAGAGCAGTCCTAAATAGGAAAACGGCCTGCACAAGCGCACCGTGCGGGCCCAGCGCAATTGATGATCCCAGAATCCGCGAAACGTTTGCGCCGGATACATGGTCCACACGGGTTCACGCGAGAGGACAATCTCTCCACCGGCATTGGCGATGCGCAGGCCCAATTCGTAATCGTCAGCGAGCGCATCCGCAATGGATTCGAAGCCGCCCATCTTTCGGACCCAGTCTTTCGTCGTGGCGATGGAAGCGCCCAACGCAAAGCGAATGCCTTCCTTCCATCGGGCCATCAGCACGCCCGCGAAGAAATCGCTCGCTGCGCCGATGGCCTCCAGCTTGGCGCCAAGGTTGTCTTGAACGATGGCGCGATAAAACGACGTTACAGCGCCGATTGTTTTGTCGTTTAAAGGCGCAACCACTTCGCGAAGATAGCCTGGATCAACGCGCACATCCCCATCTGTCAGAACCAGCACATCGTATTGCACCTCTCGAGCCAGCATGGCCAGTTTGTTTACTTTGCGATTCGCGCCCAGGTCTTCCGCGCTGGTGAACAATCGAATTCGCCTTTGAGGAAACTCCGCAATGATTTGGCGGATGAGCGGCACAGCTGGATCGCGGTCGTCATTCACCGCAAACAGGATTTCGTATTCGGGATAGTCCTGCTTGCAGAAACTGGCAAAGTTTTCGTAGGAGCCGAAATCGACGCCGCGGACCGGTTTGAGCAGGCTCGCGGGAGGAGTGTAATCCACGCGCGCTTGTGTTTGGTTTCGCCCAAAAAACCGAAAAACCGCAAGGATGGCAAGAATGTAGTAAACGAACGGGGCCACCGCCACGAGCAGCAGAACTTCGCGCCACAGTCCGTAGTGGGAGATCATAGAAGCCAAATCGCCGCCATCTTGCAGAGCTTCGAAGACTGTCGCTTCAGCCCGCAGCCACCAGGGCAACGCCAATGCAAACGAAGATAACTCCCGCCCACCGGGCGGCGCTCACGTCCTCTCCCAAAATAAACTTCGCGCCAAACGTCCCCACGACGTAACTAAGGGCGGACGCTGGAATCACCAGACTGATTGGTTCCCAGGACAGCAAAACCAGCAGTGCGTAGAACGACAACGCCATCAGCGGAATGCCGGTCCAGAACCATCCATTGCGGACCGCACACCCGAGAAACAGCAACACCGCGCGGGGCCGCAGACGGGCCGGTTCTCCGACCGACTTCATTCCGTGGGTGATGGCGATTTCGCCGCCTGTGCTGCCCAGGATCAAAATCGCAAGACCTATGATTATCCGCATCGGGCTACCGCCTCGGTGGGCAATTCCGTGGTTCGCGGTTTGGTCTGCCCCACAAGAAGAACGCCCACACAAATCAGGGCCACGCCGACCCATCGCCGCGGAGAAACCGATTCATGCAGGAAAATAACCGCAAGGAAGGTGAGGACTGCATATCCG
>QHYL01000694.1 GCA_003224105.1 Acidobacteriota bacterium
AAAGAGAAAGCAGCGGCTCTCGACCCGAACTCGGATAGAGTTCGGGTTGGAAACTCTATTTTGAGAGGAGAGCCGCTGTGAAGAAAACCTATCAGGGAACGCAAGACAAGTCCAAACAGAAGTTTGAGGTAATCGGCAAGCGGGAGTTGTTGGCGGAGGTGCCGCTGGCGATGGTCGAGGTGTGGGAGGAGTTACAGGCCCAGGTGGAGCAGTTGACCGGGCAGGCCGGGCTGCGCATCATCGGCACGATTCTGGAAAACGAGGTGACGCGGCGTGTAGGACCACCGTACCGGCCGGATCCCGTGTCGGGCGCGGTGCGCTGGGGACACCAGTCGGGTTACGTGATGTTTGGCGGACGGAAGGTGGCGGTGGAGCGCCCACGGGTACGCACACGCGAAGGCGAGGAAGTGGAGCTGGACAGCTACGCACGGTTGCAACACGACGGACGGCGGCAGCGAGCGGTGCGCGAAGGCATCGTCGCGGGATTGACTTCGCGGAACTATCGTCGCGCGGTGCACAGCGTGGTGGACGGGTACGGAATCGAAAAATCCAGCGTGAGCCGGGAGTTCGTGCAAGCCAGCGCGGCGCAGTTGCAGGAACTGTGCGAGAAAAAACTCGACGAACTCGATCTGGTGGCCCTCCTGATCGATGGGATTCATCTTGGCCAGCAAGTGCTGGTGGTGGCGCTGGGCATCGAAACCAGCGGCGAAAAACATGTTTTGGGACTGTGGCAAGGAGCGACGGAAAACACCACGGTGGTGAAGGAACTGCTGGAGGATCTGGTCGAGCGCGGCCTCGATCCCAAGCGGCGCTACTTGTTCGTGATCGACGGAGCCAAAGCGTTGCGAGCAGGGATCGCGCGGGTGTTCGGCGAGCGCGCCGAAGTGCAGCGCTGCCAGATCCACAAGCGGCGCAACGTCAAAGAGCATCTGCCGAAAAACGCCCAGGGCGATTACGACCGCAGAATCCGCAACGCCTACGCGATGACCGAGTACCCGGCGGCGAAAACGGAGCTGGAGAAAATCTTCCGGCAACTGGAACGCATCAATCCCAGCGCGGCACGCAGCTTGGAAGAAGGGCTGGAAGAAACGCTGACGGTGCACCGGTTGGGCGTGGGCTGGCTGCTGCGCCGAACGCTGGCCTCCACCAATCCCATCGAGTCGTGCCTCTCGACCGTCGAGCGTGTGGCGCGCAACGTCAAACGCTGGCGAGAAGGTGAGCAAGCCTTGCGCTGGACAGCCACGGGCTTGCTGGAAGCCCAAAAGAAATTCCGGCGAGTGAAAGGCTATCGTGAACTGCAACTCTTGCATCGCCGGATGAACCCGTCGTTGACTCAGCAGGCGCAGGTCGCGTAACGTGCAGAAAATCGAGAGCCGCCGCTTTCAACTAAACCGGGGACATTTTCTGCGCCGGAATCCATGGCTGATAGTCGTGTGAACCCGAATAGCTATCCTGAATGACATGCAGTGCGCCAGCATCGTCTCCTATTGCGTAGTCGTGTTCCATAGTGGCTTCAGCGCCAGCGCAAGCCTCGTAAGGCGTCTGGTATCTTTTTGAATCGCCATTACCGACAGTGCCACCCATAGCATGCTCATTCGCCGCTGCCGCGGTTGTGTCCTGGGTTCCCGGCCGAAAATCCGCGTCAACTACACCGAGGGCAAGGGCACCAGCGTAAGTCGAATCGTAGCCGGCCGCCGAGGCGGCTAGATACGTCTCCAAAGCATGAATTATAGAGTTTGATTTTCCCGTTCGATCTGTAGAGTTTGTTGGCGAGTTTCCTGTGTATGCATAGAGGTTTATATCTCCGCCGCCAAACTCCAGCGGATCTTCGGAGATGAACCTTTGGAGTTGTGGGTTGTAATATCTGGCGCGGTAGAAGTACAGGCTCGTGGTATCGACTTCGCGGCCGGTGAAGGCGAAGCTGTTGGTTGTGCTCGACCCGGTGACTGTGGTGTTGCCGAACGGCTCGAAGGTATACGAAGATTGTACCGTTCCCGCAGAATCGGCCAGGGCGAGCGTGCTGCCCAAAGCATCGGTCAAGAAGCTGCGGGCGCCCGCCGCATCCGTCCGCTGGAAATATTCATCCACGCCGCCCGTAAGCAGATTCGCCGAGGCCGACGTGCCGGAGATTTCCTGCACGGGATTTGAGCCGTCGTAGAGAAATTGCGTCGTTCCGTTGATGGTCTTGCTGACGCGACGGCCAAAGGCGTCGTACTGGAAATTCGCGTTCACACTTCCACTGATGGTGACCAACTGGTTGCGCGCGTTCCACATGTAGGTATTCGTTCCGTCGTTGGTCAGGTTGCCGTTCGCGTCATAAGTGAGCGTCGCGCCGTTCCAGTTCGTAAGCTGATTGTTGAAGTTGTACGCAGCCGTGGGAGCCGCCGACGGCACGTTGGTCCGCGCGTAACTCCCGCCTACTGCCGTGCGCCGCCCCGCCAGGTCGTCGTACCCATACGCGTGCACAGTCCCAGTGCCGTTCATGGAACTTTCGAAGTCCGCGTTCTCACCTAGTCTGACGCTCATCAGTAAGTTTCCTCAAAATCCGCACCTTTTGATGAAGCAACCCCAAAGAGTGCGCCACCCGCGTGATGGATCGTCCCGGTTACGTTATCAACCGCTTGGATGAGCCGGTTGGCGGCGTCGTAGCTGAGATTTATTGTGCTTTCGTACGATGAGCCTGACGTGCCAAACCCCACGAAAGTCAAACGATTTACCTGGTCATACTGAAGCGTGGTGAGCTTGCCGCGGCGGTCCGTGAACTGCGTCACGTTTCCATTCAGGTCAAAGCCCAAGCGTTGCGCAATGCGTGCCACCTCTTTGAGGCGACGGCAGGCAACTTTGGCGTCACGCCGGAATCTCAATTGGCTTGATTAAGATATCTTCCGTAGGAATGGGCAAACCATCTTCAACGAGGGTCTCTATGTACAGGCTGATAGCTTCGCGGATATTTTGGACACCCTCTTCGACCGTCTCGCTCTGTGTATGGCACCCCGGCAAAGTGGGGCAGAAAACGTGGTAGCCACCATCTTCTTCTTTTTCGAAGATCACTGTGAACCGGTGCGCCATTGCTCACCTCCGTTTCCAGGGTATTCTAATGCGGTTTCATATTGCCTCGCCACGCCGTTCGAATGAGTCAGCCTCATGGATTCCCGGCGCCGCAAGTTCCGCCGGGGGAGGCGGCCTCGACCAGTTTTTGCACGGCGGGAACGGGGATTAAGAGCAATTGTACTTTTCCCTTCTTCATTTGCTCGAGGGTGGCGAGTTGTTGCGTTTTCCAGGAGTCCGGGGCTGGTTGCCGTTTCGAAATGGCGTCGAGAGCCGCGAGCCCGATTGTTCCCAGCGCGGAAAGATCCTGAGAGCGGACGGCTACTTCTTTAACCAGGAAAGAGCGCTGGGCGAGGGACTGTAGCTTGGCGTCATTATCGCGCCAGACGGTGAATTGCGCGCGGAGCCGATCCGCTGAATCACCATCCATGCAGGAAGTGGAAACAAATTTGTCCACGAGTTCGCCGAAGTGCCTGCCGGGATCGCTCTCCAGACGTACGGCATCCACAACACGGTTCAATGGCGAAAAGTTGGTGGGTTCCACCGTGGCCGTTTCTTCGCGGGTGTAGTCTTTCACCGGTTCGAGTTGGTCTGTCAGGGTCTGCAACGCGGCGAATTCGTCGGCGGTCGCCGTGGAACCGGCAATGCGGCGGAGCATCCGGCGATAGTAGGTGCGGTGAGTCAGTCCCAGCCATTCCAGCCGGCTGCTGAT
>QHYL01000695.1 GCA_003224105.1 Acidobacteriota bacterium
CGTTGGGCAGCACAGAAAGTTCCACGCTCGACGGAAAGCGCTGCGAGCGATAGACGCGCTGCGTGGCTTTCTGATAGTCCGATTCCTGCGCTTCAAAAATGTTGGGAGCGAATTTCTGCGGGTTGCGGTCGATGATAGGAAACCAGGTGCTTTGCACCTGAACCATGATGCGATGGCCCTTCTTGAACACGTGATTCGCGGTGTGCAGATCCACCTTGAACGGCGTGACTACGCCGGGCTGAATCGGTTCCGGCCTTTCGAAGGAATTGCGGAAGCGCCCGCGGAAAACTTCATCGGCAATCATCAGTTCGTAGCCGGAAAGCTGCCATTTCTCGGGATACTTCTCCGGGTACACGTCAATCAGCTTGACAATCCAATCGGCATCGCTGCCAGTCGAGGAAGCGAAGAGCTTGGCGGTGACCTGCCCGGCCAGCGTGACATCTTCCTTGAGTTCGTCGGTTTGCCAGCTCAACACGTCCGGGCGGTTGTCCACAAACCGCTGGTCCTGCACCAACCAGGTGTACCAGCTGCCGGGATGATCCTCGGGATAGGTCATGTCAATGGGCCGATGGCGATACGGGACAGGGTGCGCGGGATCGCTGAGATAACTGTCGAACACCTGATCGGACTCGGCACTCGGGGCGTCGAATGACAGCTTGCCGTCTTCGCGAAAATAGAGATTCTGTATTTTCGCTTCGTGGGGAGGCCACGAATCGAATTTCACCCAAGTGTCGCTGCCCGTCTGGAAGAGCAGCGCTTCTTTCAGAGGGAGGCTGCCCTTGTCCTTCAACCAGTAAGCAAACCATGGGGCTTCGATATTGCGGCGGAAGTACAGCGCCGTGTCGCTGCCAAAAGGAACGAGACCGAGCGAGTTGCCAGCCCCGTGGGCCCAGCCGCCGTGGTTCCAAGGCCCGGCGACGAGATAATTCAAGTGATCCGGATCTTCCTTTTCCAGGATTTCGTAAATCTTCATCGGGCCATAAAAATCTTCCTGGTCCCACCAGCCCGCGACGTTCAGATTCGGGACTTTGGGCCGCGTCAGAATGAAGGGCATAGCTTGCTGTTTCCAGAAGGAATCGTAATTGGGATGCGCGACGAAGTCGTTCCAGGTGGGGAGCGTTCCGTGAATGTATTTTTTGTTGGCGTTCGAAAGCGCGCCGAGCTTCAGATACCACTCATAAGTGTCGAAGCGATCAAATTGAAAAGAGAAATTGGTCTTGTCCGTCTCCATCATCGTGGAGTATTCGAAACCATAGCTCAGGCGGAAAGCCCCGTTGTGATGGAAATCGTCACCGAGAAACATGTCCGCGGGAGAAGCCTGCTCGGAAACGGCTTTGAGAGCAGGGTGCGGCTCGAGCATGCCCATCACCGTAAGCCAGCCGCCGTAGGAAATGCCGAGTAGGCCGACGCGGCCGTTGTTGTGCGGTACGTTTTTGACGAGCCAATCGATGGTGTCGTAGGTGTCCGTGCCTTCGTCGATGGACTTGGGATTTTTAGGATCGCGCACCGGCCGCTGCATGACGAATTTGCCTTCGGAGCCGTAACGCCCGCGAATATCCTGAAACACGAAAATGTAGCTTTCTGGAATCATTTCAGCGTAACGGTTGAGGATGCGGCTGTAGCCTTTCTCATCGTCGCTGAGACCGTAAGGCGTGCGCTCGAAAATAATGGGCAGCGGCTCCGCAGAGTTCTTTGGCGAATAGATTTCCGTGTGGAGCTTCACGCCGTCGCGCGCGGCGATCATGACGTCGGTTTTGTCGAACAGTTTCGAGTAGTCCGGGGTTTCCTGTTGGGCGGCCGCTCCGACAAAGGGAGTGCCAGTCAGGAACATGACGAAACAAAGAGTAAGGCGGTCAACAGACGAAATACCGCGCGACGATGACATGACAGTTACTCCTTGATGAACGAACAGATGCTAGATCGCGAAAAACGCTCAAAGAATATCACGTTTGCAGGTCGGCATCCGACATCAGTTGTACTGCGTGGTATTCCAGAACGTCCTTCAAGGGACTTGGAACTTAATTTCCGCCCGGTAGGGACGTGGCTCACCGTCTTGCAAGATCGGACGGAAATGCCATTTCGAGATAGCCTGATAGCAAGCTTGAAACAATCCTGGCGTTCCAGTTCCCGGGATTGCCTCGATCAAGTACCCTTCCGAGTCAATCGCCACCATCACGCTGCAAGAGTCGCCTGAAGCAACTTTACCGTGAGGAAAGACGGGCTCAACGGCGTTTGAGACTAATCCGCGAACCTCAGTGTCGTTGAGGGGAGCAGACGGCCCCCACGCCCGAGTGTTCAGAGTGAAAGCAAGAATAGATTCGGCCTGGACTGGAATTCCATCCTTCAGCGCGGGCTTGAACTTCCACTTTATCAGCTGCCGCCGCGCCGAATCATTTGTGCGCTCGTTGGCTGTGTGAAGAGGCAGAACCTCGCGTACCTGACCGGAGCGGTCGACCGATATATAGAAAGTCGCTGCTCCGGTCGTTGCGCCATCAAGCACTTGCGGCCAGATGATTTCGTGTGATTCCAAGACCAAATTACGAAACTCATTTTCAGGCAATCGCGCGCTGCGAATCTGCTCTTCCTTTGGCGTTGGGCGCGTAATCTGAAAAAGACTG
>QHYL01000696.1 GCA_003224105.1 Acidobacteriota bacterium
TGATGCGCTTGGCATTGCCGCCCATTTTTACGAACGCCTCGCGCATCGTGGCCAAATCCACGATGGCAGGCACGCCCGTGAAGTCCTGCAACAGGACGCGGGCCGGCATGAATGCAATTTCTTTTTCTGGAGCGCCGGGCCGCCAACGCGCCAGGGCTTGAATATCTTCTGGGTGGACAAAGCGGCCATCTTCGAAGCGAAGCAGATTTTCAAGGAGAACGCGCAAAGAGAAAGGAAGTTTTTCGAGTTCCGCGACGCCCTGTTTTTCCAGTAGATCGAGGCGGTGAACTTCAAACGTCTGGGCGCCAACGTTGAGTTTGTCGCGTGTACGGAAGGAGTTTCCCGCGTTGATGGCCATACTGCCTATCCTTTCGTTGTCAGAGCAGCCTTCTATGATAACCGAAATCGCATCCGAGCGCGGGGCAGCTATACTAATAGGGAAGTGAACATCGTTCTGATATCGACGTATGAGCTTGGCCGTCAACCGTTTGGGCTGGCGTCCCCTGCGGCTTGGCTGCGAGCGCGCGGGCATCAGGTAATTGCGCTCGACTTGGCACATCAGCGACTCGAGGAAGCCGCGGTTCGGAGCGCTGCGCTCATTGCGATCTATTTGCCGATGCACACAGCCACCCGGCTCGCCACCCAGCTTATTCCGACTCTCCGTGAACTGAGCCCGCGCGCACATCTTTGCGGTTACGGTTTGTATGCGCCAATGAACGCGGAATATCTCCGCAGATTGGGTGTGTCTACAATCCTCGGCGGTGAATTCGAGCAAGGGCTGGTACACCTGGCCCAGCGCCTCAACGCGAACGGAAACGCTGATGGCAACGATCAATCGAACGTGCCACAGCCCGAGCCGTTAGTTTCGCTTGAGCGGCAAAAATTCATCAAGCCCGAGCGGCAAAGTCTTCCGTTGCCCGCGAAGTATGCCCACGTCATTCTGCCTTCCGGAGAACACCGCGTTGCTGGCTACACAGAAGCAAGCCGCGGATGCAAGCATCTTTGCCGTCACTGCCCGGTCGTCCCCGTCTACAACGGTGTTTTCCGGATTGTGGACCGCGAAGTTGTGCTCGAAGATATTCGCCAGCAAGTGGCAATGGGGGCGCAACACATCACGTTTGGTGATCCGGATTTTTTCAATGGCATCGGCCACGCGATGATGCTTGTAGAAGCGCTGCACCGCAAATTTCCTCAGGTTACTTACGACGTCACCATCAAGATCGAACACCTTCTCAAGCATAAGGAGCATTTGCCAAAACTGTGCGACACTGGCTGCCTCTTCGTGACCAGCGCGGTCGAATCTGTTGACGACGAAGTGCTGCGCCGCCTCGACAAAGGCCACACGCGCGTGGATTTTCTTGAGGTACACCGCCTCTTTCGCGAGCTAGGGTTGGTTTTGCAGCCGACCCTTGTGCCGTTCACTGCCTGGACCACACTGGATGGCTATCTCGATTTGCTGCGCGTGCTGCGCGAAAACGACTTAATCGAAAATGTCGCTCCGATCCAGCTTGCGATTCGGCTCCTGATTCCCGCAGGCTCGCGATTGCTGGAACTCGAAGATGTGCGTCATCTCGTCGGGCCTTTTGATCCCTCCGCTCTGGTTTATCCCTGGCGGAACCCGGATCAGCGCGTTGACGCACTCTGCGAAGAGATTGAAGAAATCGTTGCCTCCAGCGAAAAGCGCAAGCTCCCCCGGCGAGCGATCTTCGAACGCATCTGGAAAGCCGCACACGAAGCCGGGGGCGTGCAGGCAGAATTCGCAGCGCAGCCGTTGCTTGCGTCGCGCGCCGCCATCCCTTATTTGAATGAGCCCTGGTACTGTTGAGCCGAGCCAACGCGGGACCAGTTGGTCCCGTTCGCCAAAGCCAAAGAAGCTTTGTCACAGACGGAGTCGTTCATTTGAGTCGAGAGCCCTTGTCTTCCCCGGCGCACAAATCGAATGGCGAAGCCAAGCCCTTGCTGCTTTTCACCGCGAAACTGGGCTACCAGACGCGCAGTTTTGAAGACGCCGCGCGCAAGCTGCGCGTACAATTGATTTACGTCACGGATCGGTGTCACCAACTTGAAGATCCTTGGGGCGACCGGGCAATCGCCGTCCATTTTGAACCTCCGGAGACAGCCGCGTACACCGTGATGGAAGCTGTGCGCGGTAAGCAAGTCTCAGGAATTTTGGCGTTGGGTGATCGCCCAGCCGCTGCCGCAGCCTACGCCGCGCGCGGACTCGGAATCGAGTACAACCACCCCGCTGCCGTCGAAGCTTGCCGAAGCAAATTGCGCATGCGCGAAGTTTTTCGAGACGCCGGGCTACGCGTGCCGTGGTTTCGAAGTCTTCTGCTCACGCCAACCCCCGAGCCTTCGCTAACCGGGATTTCCTTTCCCTGCGTAGTGAAGCCGCTCTCGCTTTCCGCAAGTCAGGGGGTGATGCGCGCCAACAATCGC
>QHYL01000697.1 GCA_003224105.1 Acidobacteriota bacterium
GCGGCGGCGCTATTCGGATGACGCGGAGTTGCAGAGGACGATGGGGCAAGCGCAATATTTCGCGATGAAATTCACACTGCGGGCCGGTGGGGCGCACATGCGCGCGCACGGGGCTGGAATCTAGAAAGTACCAAATTCCAAAATCAAAAGCAGATCCCTCAGCCTTAGCATAAGGGTCGGGATGACAGTTGTTTGGGTTTCGAGGGCTGCCCCAAAATGAGGCGGTTTTCCGGCTTCTCTTCCGTGCTTGAGGTGAGTTTCTTCCGGATAACGCTTTAGTGAAAATGGTGAAATCAGAACTTAGATTAAGTTAGTTCGCATCCACGGGTTTCCGGAAGCAACAGAGCGAGAAGCGCCGCGGCGAGAAACGCTCCTGCCAGAAGAAAAAATCCAGGAAGAAATCCGAAGCGAGTTGCGATGGCGCCAACTGCAAAAGGCGCGACGGCGGAAAGTCCGCGGCCCAGGTTGTAGCTGAGGCCCATGGCCGCGGCGCGAATTTCTCCTGGAAATAATTCGCTGGCGATGGCGGCGTAGCCGGAGAAAAATCCGGTGCCGAAAAAAGCGACGAAGGGCCCGAGAAGCAGAAGCAATACGGGGCTTCGGATGACGGCGTAAAGCGGAACGAGAATCGCAGCGATCAGCAGATAGGTGAAATACGGCTTGCGCCGGCCGAAGGCGTCGGCAAAAAAGCCGAACGACGCATAGCCCAGCCACTTTCCAGGGGAAAGCACCAAATAAAAAGTCGTACCCACCACAAGACTGAGCCCGCGGCCGCCTTTGGAAACCGGCAGCGACAGGTAACCGGGAATCCAGGTGAAGAGCCCCCAATAACCGAACATGGCACAGGCGTTCATGGTAGTGGCCAGGAGCCCGTTGCGAAGAACGTCTCCCTGGAGGAGCTTTCCCCACACTCCGGACTTCTTTTCTTTCGCTCGGTTCTTCCATAAATCCGGTTCGGGGACGCCGCGGTAAATCCAGAGGACCAATAACGCGGGCAAAACGCCGGCAAAGAAAACGGCGCGCCAGCCGAGGATTGGAAACACAATGAGAACGACGACGGCTGCTACCGCTTCGCCGATGGCATAGGTAGATTGCATCAGGCCGAGGGCACGTCCGCGATGCTCGGCGCGCCAAGTCTCCGCGATGAGCGCGGCGCCACAACTCCATTCGCCTCCCATGCCGAGACCGAGGAGGAAACGAAAGACGGCGAGTTGCGGAATGGAGTGCGATAGGCCGCAGGCGGCGCTCGAAATGGAATACATGAGGATGGAGCCCATCAAGGCACGAGTGCGGCCAATGCGATCCGCGAGAACACCGAAGAAAAGACCGCCGATGGCGGAAGCCACCAGGGTGAGCGAGTTGAGAAGGCCGCCCGTGGCCTTGCTCATGCCGAACTCGCCCATCAGATAAGTCAGAACGAACGAGTACAGCATGACGTCCATGGCGTCGAGCATCCAGCCAAGGCCGCCGGCAATCAGCGATTTGCGTTCGGCGGGAGAAGTTTCCCGCGGCCATTGAAAAGGCGACGCAGCGTGCTCGAGTGTCGGGGCTGGGGAGGGAGCGTCGCCGGGTGTCATTTCGTCTTGCCGGTGATTCTTCAGGAGTGCGTAGCGCGTTCAATGCTATCCGCAATGCGCTGAATGAGGAGCGCCAACTCGAGCAGGCCGCGCCAAATGAGAATACCAACAAAGAAAGACACAATCCCTACGCCGAAGTTGATCAGTCCCTCCGCGGGAGACTGCTGGGAGCCTAGAACTACGTAAGTCACGACGCAGATCAGGCCGCCAAGGATCCCAATGATGTAAAGAACCTTCACGAGGCGGCGCATGAGCTGCTGCTGGAACGAGAAGTCAACGAGACCCGCAAAGAAGTTCTTTTCGTCGGGCATGTAGCCTCCTGGCTAAATTTTGATGAAGAGCCGGGCTTTCTCTTAGGTAAGGACATTCTTTAATGGATGTCAAGGAAGTTTCGGGACACCGGGGCGGGCCGGTACATAGAGAGAGTCAAGCGCTGACACCTAACAGTCGACAGCCAACAGAAGAACACGGTCTGCGGCAAAGGGATTCTTCGCAATCCCTGGCGGCGCTTGGTCCCAAAGAGCAGTGCTTCAAGGAGCAGATGCTTACCCCTTGCACTTCGACAGGAGAGGTGGTATGTTCCGTCCTGTAGAAGCAAAAGGGGAGGCGTGACGTGCCACGGATCGATCTTCCACAAGGAACGCTGGATTTGCTGATTTTGCGGACGCTGGCGCTGGAGCCGCAGCATGGCTGGGCTATTTCCGAGCGCATCCAGCAGATTTCGAGCGATGTGCTGCGCGTGCAGCAAGGCTCGTTGTACCCGGCGCTGCACCGGCTGGAGCGGCGCGGGTGGATCAAGGCGCGTTGGGGAACGTCGGAGAACAACCGGCGCGCGAAATATTACG
>QHYL01000698.1 GCA_003224105.1 Acidobacteriota bacterium
GAGAACCTAAGCAGCCCTGATCCGTGCCTTCAAGGGTGTACCCCGTATTTGCGCTCGCGCTCCTGCCTGGTGGCCAATTGCGGGCGAAGGCTCGCAAGGTTCTTCAGTGTGTTGTACCAAAACGCCGCACCCAGGCTGAGAAAGGCTATGGTGAACAAAAGGCCTGGTACTTCGGCCGAGGATAGCGGCGAGAGCCGCTCGTTCTGAAAGAGGTTGATCTCGGAGCGGGCGAGTTCACTCTTCAGCGAAGCGGACTGATCAATGAGCTTGTCGGAATCGCTGACCAGTTCGGCGTTTACTTCTTGCTGATACGCGGCAACCAGAACCTCGCGCGCGGAATTTCCATCTAAGGTCGTGCGAAGCCAAGACTCGGCCTCCTCACGGTTGGCGAATCCCGGACAAGTTTCAAGGGCGCGCATCGCTTTGGATTTCGCTTCGGAAGTAACAGGGGCTTCGGCGGGAGCTGCGGTGGCCGAGACTTTTTCCCGTTCTCTGCCCCGTGCTTTCCGCTTTGCCGGTTCAGGGATGGCGGGGGCGGTGCGCAAGATCGAAACCATGGCCGCGCGGTAGACGTCAGGCACCACGGTGCGAGCGCTTTCCTTGGGACGTGAGAATTGCTCCGCGTGCTTGTCCAGGGATTCGGCACTGGCCGCCAATCGTGCGCGCAATTCGGCGCCTGCCGACATCGACCGCAACAGTCGTACGGCGTCAAAGTGCGCGGCAAGGACGAAAATACAGGAAAGCGCGATCGCTATAAGGCGTGCTTGGAAGGCGAAGCGCTGCGAAGCCCTGTCGAGGACGTGATCGAACCAAGCCTGGAGGCCTTCCAACCGCGGCTTGGACGGAGTAGAGACCGGGGCTGATGCCGCGGCGGCAGGAGTGTATCCCGGATCGAGTTCCTTCGATGGCGCGGTTGCGTTTTCCATTGCGACGGCGACGCTTGCCTCCGTTTCGACCGGCCCGGCGTGACGAACGATGCCTTCGTCGAAATCCTCTGCCGAAGAGAGACGTTCATCGTACAGCGACGACGCCTCCGAGGCGCGGCGGACAATGCCCTCATCAAAATAGGGCTTCGAGCGGACAGGCACACCCTCTTGCAGGGCTCCTAGCCTCGACCTGGCTCCTGGTTCGTTCCCGCTCCACGCCATCATCAGCATTGCGCGCTGGGCAGGATCGGGCAAGGTTCCGGGAAGCGGTTCGGCGAGCTTTTCGAGGATGGCGGGCAATTCTTCTACACGGATGGAAGTGGCTACGCGCCAGCGGCTGAGCAGCCCGCCAAGAATCGCTCCCACCAGCGCCCCGGTGCGCCAAGGATGACTGCAAAAATTGATTGCTGAAACATAGCCCGCCAGAAGGTCGGAATATTGGCAAACATCCGCGGCGAACAGGCGCTTGCCAATCGCCATGGCGATTGACGTGATAAATGAGCCTCCAACCGCACCCATGACCCACGGCAACAGGGGAATGGAAGCGCTCATGCCCTGTAGTTTTCCCGCGGTCTCCGGAGGAATGAAGGGGAGCCGGTCCGCGCGAAGGCGCCAGTGCGCAAAGACGGAGTCAGAAATCGTGGGGTGACGCAAGACTCTGCGGGCAATTTCGTTTGCCGAGCGCCTGGCTTCCTGGCCGGGGAAGGCGGTTTCGAACAGATCCACCAGGCTGCGCCGCAAATTGGCGCCGCGCAGACCTAACAAGCTGACGACCACCTGCGTAGCCGCCATGATGAACAGGCTAACGACAAGCATGAGGACGACAAAAGCAATCACGATGTCAAGGTGTTGAAACATGGTCGCTTTCCGGGGTGAGGGCCACGAAAAGTATAAGAAGAGACTAAGCTCACGGTGCAGAAAACGCAGGGTGTGTATCTTTATCGTTACGAGGAACGGCACGCGTTCGAGTGAATGACCGAAACTGGCGGCCAGTGGTAGACTGTCCCGCACTGGAGGAGAGACACATGGCGAAAAAAGCGAAGCAAAAGAAACCGAAGCGCGTGGCAAAAAAGATTACGGTGAAAGCGAAGTTGAGCGGGAAGCAGGCTGCTCCGAAGCGCAAGCCGGCGCGTAAGCCGGTCGCACGCAGGCGGCCCGTTCGCGAGACACAGGCGGTGCAGGGCAGCCAAAGCGTCCCGACGGTACCGTTGAAGCGCCTCTCGCGCACGGCGGTTGCGGGAGCAGGCGGCGGGGACTTCGGAGGAGTTTCCGTGGTTGAGGGCGCGGATTCCGAGAGCGCGGACGAATTGTTGGAAGAAGGCCAGACGTTCGAGGCGGGAATCGTGAGCGGTGTGGAAGACGCTCCCGATGCGGATCAAGGCGAAGTGCGCACCCACGAAGTCCCGCAAGACGACGTGCCGGAAGAGTACGACGACAAAGACCGGCCGTAAAAGC
>QHYL01000663.1 GCA_003224105.1 Acidobacteriota bacterium
TCAAGTTCGCGAAACTCGGGCCACTCGGTGAGGATGAGCAATGCGTCGGCGTCGCGGGCGACGCTGTAAGGATCGCGGCAGAATTCGACTTGGGGGAAAATGGCGGAAGTTTTGGTCATGGCCTCCTGGTCGTAGGCGCGAAGATTCGCACCTTCGGCGAGCAAGCGTCGGATGACTTCGAGCGAGGGCGCGAAGCGAATGTCGTCGGTATTGGCTTTGAACGCGAGGCCCAGGATGCCGATTTGTTTGTCCTTGATGACCCAAAGCGCCTGGCGAACTTTTTCGATAAACAAATCGATGCGGCGCTTGTTGACCTGCTCGGCTTCTTTGAGCATGTTGAAGTTCACGCCTGAGCGTTCGGCGAGGCGGACAAAAGCTTGAACGTCCTTGGGCAAGCAGAAGCCGCCGAAGCCAAGTCCCGCATTCAAGAATTGGCGGCCGATGCGCGGATCGAGCCCCATGGCGTCGACAACTTCCTGAATATCGGCTCCGACTCTTTCACACAGGTCGGCAATCATGTTGGCGTAGGAAATTTTCAGGGCGAGGAAAGAGTTGGAGGCGTGCTTGATGAGTTCAGCGCTGTTGATGGTGGTGAGCACGAGCTTGGGCGGTTTCGCGGACGGGCAGCCACTAAGGTGAATGGGGCATTGGAATTTTGCTTCCAGAATGGGACGGTAGATTTCGCGGAGTTGTTTTTCGGAGTTTTTGTCTTCGACGCCGAGGACGATACGATCGGGATGAAGAAAGTCCTCGACAGCGGTGCCTTCGCGTAGAAACTCGGGATTGGAGGCCACGCAGAAACTGACGTTGGGGTGGCGACGGTAGACGCTGAGGACGCGCTTCAATTGCTGGCCGGTTTTGGCGGGCACGGTGCTTTTTTCGACGACGAGTTTTGACGTTTGCGATTCAGCGGCGATCAGGCGAGCGACGTCATCAATAGCGGAGAGGTCGGCCTCGCCATTTTCCTTCGGCGGCGTGCCAACGCAAATGAAGACGGCTTCGCCGGATTTCACGGCGGCGGCAGAATCACAAGTAAAGGAAAGGCGGTTCGCTTTGACATTGGAGGCCAGCAGAGCGTCGAGATATGGTTCATAAATGGGAACGACGCCGGCGTTCAGCGTGGCGATGCGTTCCTGATCGTTGTCGGTGCAAATGACTTCGTGCCCGGCTTCGGCGAGACAAGCTCCTGTAACAAGTCCGACATAACCGCAGCCAATCACCGTGATTCGCAATTTAGGAAACCTCCTCGTTCTGTAAAGACCAAAAGCGACCAATCGGACACTTTAGAATTCCGCTGACACGCATCACAGAAAAACTAAACGATGCAGCGAGAGCGCTCAATCGAGTGAATCCTTCAAATCTAAGAGGGTGGATTCCTTAGGCCAAAATGAGCGGCAACGCCGGATTCAGCTCCAAATCAGGGCTCTTTTGACGTTGCGGCACGCTTGCCGAGCGAGTAAGCAAAGAGCGGAAGATCGAGAAGTCCGGGGAGGGGATCGTCCCAAGCAAAGATGGCGGATTCTTTGGGGCCGCGGACAGAACTCAAGTAAGAGGCAAGGGAGAACCCTCCGTTAAGAATTTCGCCGATGGCTACGCGGAGGTCGGCGCTGCCATGAATCCAGCGCTCGCCCGCGCGAGCCTGCGCCATGGGCACGGGTTCGCCTTTCGTGAGGAGCCAGAGAAGATAAGAGAAGTCCACGCCGGCAGGGACGGAAAGGGTATGCCAACCCCAGACGCGAGGATTGACGTCGAGAAGCTTAAAGCGGCCGTCGCGCGGATCTTTTTTGAATTCGACTTCGGCGAGGCCGGTGAAGCGGGTGGCGGCCAGCAAGCGCTCAGCCGCCGCAACGACCTGCGGCTCGTCCACCGTTTCGACAAAGGTGCTGAACTGGCCAAAGTCCTTGGGGTATTGCCGGAGACGTCTGGCGACGATGGACGCCAGAGGAAGGCCATCTTTGCAGAGGGCGGCGTAGGAGAACTGGGTTTCGCCGCCTCCGGGGACCATTTCCTGAGCGATGAGGTTCTCTAAAGGAATGAAGTTGGCAGCTTCTTCGAGGCGCGCGAGCAACTCTTGACGATTGTCTGCGCGCCAAGCTTTAGGGATGGCGAGACTGCTGGGCTTGAGGTGGATTGCGGGCTTCAGAATGACAGGGAAAGGGCAGTCGAGGTTTGTGAGTTCCTCTTTTGCGGGAACGTATGTGGTCCAAGGCTGATCGATGCCGAGCTTCTGAGCGAGTTTGTGCAGTACGCGCTTGTCACAGGCCCATTGCAACTTTTCCCATGAGGGAACGGTGACGCGGTATTGTTTGGAGAGCACGTCGTGATAGACGGAGGCCAGGTTGACGGCGTAGTCGTCGGTAGGAATAAGAGCCCATCCTTTGAGGCCGTTCCTAACGCTGAGATCCAGGAGGAAGTCAATTCTTTCGGGGTCGTCGGCGTCGGGCCAGGGAACTCTGCGGCGGACATAGCGTGAGGCTGCGGCCACTAAGTGCCCCCCTTGTTTAATCACCCAGACGGGAATGCGGCGGCGACCCAAACTGCGCACGATGCCGAGGGCGCGGTAGTCAGCTCCCATGAGGAGAGCGCCGGAGACGCCATTGGCCTTCTCGGCAACCGCCGCGGCGGGCTCGGCCAAAATCGAGATTGTGGCGGTGGTGGCCAAGATTATTTGTGAGACTTAATGGATTTGACCCTGCCCAGGATTCCGCGCGTCAGGTTGCGAGAGGCGAAGTCCGCGCCGGCTACGAACCGCATCAGCGGGCCAAAGCTCCAGGCGGCGGGAGCTCCAAGGAAGTGAAGTCCGTCAACAGAAGACTCGAAACGATTGTTGAGTGTTGGATAGCCGTCGACCATGGAAATGGTTTTCAACAACGAGGATGGAAGGAAGGGGTATTGGGAAATGTTGACGCGGTATCCGGTGGCCATGAGAACGTGATCCACGTGACGTGCGGCGCCGTCGTTCAAGGTAAGGGCCAAGCGGGCGCCTTGCGGAGCGGCCGAAGTGACGAAGCGGGAGGTGGTGATGCGGATCGGTTGGCAGCGCGCATTGAGCCAGGCGGCTCCTGCAGGGCGGATGGCGCGCTTCCCCCACTTGTTCTGAATGGAGCGAGGCAGGCGGCGGAACAGATTGGGGCGCGCTACAAGGTGGCTAAGGCCGGCTTGCCCAACGTCTGCAGGCGCGTAGAGCATTCGGGCGACAGGCTTGAAGGTATGGAACCATTTTTGCCGCCAGAGCCAGCGCACAAAGGGAGCGCGGACGAGGACTTCTACATCGGCTCCCGCTTCGTGGAGCAACGCGGCGGACTCCAGGGCGCTTTGGCCCCCGCCAATGACCACGACTTTTTTCTCGAAAAAGCTGGAGAGGTCGTGGTGGTCGCATGAATGAGAGGCCAATTCGTGCGGAACATGCTTGAACTCTTCAGGGCGCCATGCGAAAGGCTCGATTCCTGCCGCAATAATCACGCGGCGGGCCTTCCAGACTTCGCCATCTTCGGCGGTGAGACGAAAGCCCATGCCGTTTTTTTCTACGCGTTCAATCTTTCGGGGGTCGCTGTCAGGCACGGCTTGGGATTGAAACCAGCGGCCGTAGTCGATGAAGCGACACAGAGGCAGCGGGGAAGTGATGGCGTTTCCAGTAGAGGCTTGGTAGCCCTGCAACGTGAGATCTTGATCAGGATCAGAGAGGTGGGAGCCCGCCAACGGAGAGCGAAGAAGCATGAATTTTGGCATATGCCTCTCCCAGAAAGACATGGGCTCGCCAAAGACGCGGATATCCAATCCATTGGCCGCTTTCAAATGAGCGGCAGCTGAGAGACCGTAGGGGCCTGCGCCGACTATTGCAACGTCACACGTAATCATTCGTCATCCGATCCGGAGTGGATTCACCAACTATGGAACCCTTCAAGAGTCGAGAGTGAATCACTCATCTTCCTTTCTAGACACGTATCGCGCGGCACACTTCTGTAACTTGGTAAAAGTTACCGAACGCGTGATTTCGTAATATTTCTCAACGTTGAATGCAGAACTTACCGGATTTGCGTATGCCCGGGTGTCGGTGAAGATAAGGCGGGTGTTAGGAGGGGGTTGGGTGTGTCGCTTGGTGGAGAACGGCTGCATAGGGAGCCCAGAGGCCGAAGCAAGACCCAGCCGGCAGGATTCCGGAGAGAAAAGCGAGTTGTCTTGGAAAGGCTAGGAGGACCGTGGAAAAAGAGAGTTGCCAAATCCATCGGGTGAAGGCTTTGAACGCCAGCGGCAAGGCGTGTTTGCTGGCCGGGCTGAGCGTTCTTGTCCTTGCAATCTTTGTTGGATGCGCAGGATATGCCGGCAAAACGAATGGCGGGACCTTGCTATGGTCGGCCAACATGGAGACCGGAGACTTATCACAATGGTTTTATCCAATGACCGGTCCCGTTGGCAATTTCGGCGGGGACATAGAAAACAGCGGCATTGCGGCCGCCGCAGCTTCCACAGACTTCGCGCACAGCGGCAAGAACTCTGCAAAGCTGACAATCACGACGCCCGATACTCCGACCAGCGGGGCACGGTTGTTTCGCTGGCTGGAAGCTCAGACCTTTCCACAGCTTTATTACAGCGTGTGGTACTACTTCCCGCAAAATTACACGCCGTCTCTTTTCTGGAACGTTTTGCAATGGAAGTCCAAGCACCCGGTTTCAGGCGTGGCAACCAGCGATCCGTTTTTTAGCCTGGAAGTGGGGGCGTTGCCCAGCGGCGAGATGTATTTCTATTTGGGGGATGACCACACGAGTACAACCTATCAGCAACCCGCCCAGAGTCTCATACCCATCCCAGTCGGACGCTGGTTTAACGTCGAGGCCTTTTATCAATGCGCTCCCAATGGAGGGGGACGCGTAACCATTTGGCAGGATGGAGCGTTGCTGTGGGACGTGTCGAATGTGGACACGCGCTATGCTGACGGGACATGCGCATGGAGCGTGAATAATTACTCGAGCAGCCTGACTCCTCCATCCTCGACGATTTACGTTGATGATGCGGCCATCGGCACTGGGCGGATTTCCAGTTTATTAGGTGCCGCGAAT
The DNA here is from genome assembly GCA_003224105.1 of Acidobacteriota bacterium. Classification (GTDB taxonomy): domain Bacteria; phylum Acidobacteriota; class Terriglobia; order Acidiferrales; family UBA7541; genus Acidiferrum. Next base: position 5,058 of record QHYL01000663.1, read on the forward strand.
TCATCCAAGTGATGGAGTTGGAGGGCGATGCGCACCCGTAAGGTTGTGGTCTAGAGTAGGGGCGTCGCCGAAGGCTGGCTTTCTTCGGGCATTCCTTGTGGTGCGCGGGAAAGTGTGGCGTTGCGTAGTTTAGAGGGAGTTTTGGCCTTCAAAGCGAGGAAGGGCTTCTCAACGATTTCATAACTACAGGCCGAAACGCCGATGGCGATTAGAACGGCTAGCACAACGAAAAAAGGGGTCCCAAGTGCCGGAAAGCGCGCAGCAACGCGCATGGCAAGGTGCGTGGCAAGCATGTGGTAAAGATACAAAGGGTAAGAGATGCGGCCCAAGTAAGTGGTGGGTTTGCTGTTGAGCCATTGCCAAGGCCAGGATGCGCTTTGCAGAACCAATTGGCAGATCAGGGTAGCTACGAGCAAGGGCTCGATTGTGAGTCCGGCAGTAAGCTCGAATGCCTCGAAGCGCCGGCCGGCGAAGACTGATAGTCCAGTCAATAAGGCTGTGACCAGCGGAGCCCAGACCGGTTGACAGAGTGCGGTCAAGAATCGCTGGGCAAGACCCTCCTTCAGAACGAGTGCCAGCAAGCATCCAACGAGGAGGGCGTCGGCTCGCGTGTCAAAGGCATAGGTAATGTAATAAACAGCGTGAGCGGTGATCCACAGGTGGAGCCGATGAACCCAAATAGCCGCAATCACCAGGCTCAGGCCACTTATCAGGAGTCTTCGCCTTCTCGAGAACAACAAAAAGGCGAGAGGCCAGAGGAGATAGAATTGCTCCTCAGCGGAGAGCGACCAGGTATGGATGATGAAATCGGGTGAAGGGTGGAAAATGGCGTGGAAATAGTTGCTGACATAAAAGAATGCGCTGAAGGCTTGAGACCACGGCACCTGACCCTGTCCGTGCCAGAGCAGGCGCGTGCCAACGGAGAGCATCCAAAAAACATAAAAAGCGGGGAAGATGCGCAAGGCGCGCCTGCGGTAGAAGCCTTTCAGGGAGATCGAACCAATTTTGTCCTGTTCCTTTAACAGGAGCCAAGTAATCAGGAAGCCGCTGAGGACAAAAAATCCGAGCACGCCAAGCGGGCCAGGGAAAAAAGGAAGAGCGCGTTCATTGCCCAAGTGGTAGAACAGCACGAGAAAAACCGCGATAGCGCGAATCCCGTCCAGTGCAGGGATAGAGGGAAGGGCGAGCCTAGCCTGAAGCTGGCGGCGTCATCGACGTAGATAGTCGCGGGCGTAGGGCTGATGCTGTCGGAATAGTTGTTAACGCTCCACTGACAATCGCCGTCCGCGTAGCGCGTTCCTACGGAAGAGACATCGAAGATCTGAGTACCGTCCTGCCAGAATGTGACGTGCCCGTTAACTGGGTCACAAACGTAGTGCGCTTGAACATGCGTCCATCCTGCTACCGGAACGTTTATGTAGGTTTGCGGCGAGTAAGAGGTAAGCGTGTTTTGGTTGTAAAGATAGAAAAACATCGCGCCGGGGTTAGTGTCGCCGGGAGGCCGATTGCCAACGTTTAGGATGAAGAAGGGGTTGTTGCCTTCCACGGTCCCCTTGGATTTCCACTGAAAAACATTCCAAAATGTGGTCGGTGTGTAGCCTTGGGGGAAGTAATACCAGACGCCGTAATACAGGTCAGAGTAGGTTTGAGGTTCAATCCAACGGAAGAGTCGCGTTCCACTAGTAGGATTACTCGGTGTGCTGATTTTCAAAAGGGCCGAATAAGTGCCTCCGTGGGCTACGTCGAAGGACGGACCTGCAGAGGCGATGCCACTGTTGAAGATTCCGCCGCCGGGATTGCCCTCTGAACAACACGGCGTAGTTGTGGAATTAAGGCCAAAGTACCACTGAGAGAGATCC
>QHYL01000664.1 GCA_003224105.1 Acidobacteriota bacterium
CCAGCGGCACTTTCGCCGGCGGCATGAACGCCGCCTTAACCGATTCCGCTGGCGTTGCAATGCTTGGGGTTTTTACTGCCAACGCGGTCGCGGGTTCTTACACGGTGACTGCTTCAGTTACTGGCGTTGCGACTCCTGCGAATTTCTCTTTGACGAATTTGGCCGGCGCCGCGGCAAATATCACCGCTACTACTGGCACTCCGCAAAGCGCAGTCATCAACACTGCCTTCGCTACGCCACTTCAGGCCACCGTCACCGATTCGCTGAATAATCCTTTAAGCGGAGTCACTGTTACGTTCACGGCTCCAGCTAGTGGCGTCAGCGGCACCTTCGCCGGCGGCGTGAATACCGCCACGACGAACGCACAAGGCATTGCCACAGCACCCGCGTTCACCGCCAACTCCACGGTCGGCGGCTCCTACACGGTGACCGCTTCGGCGTCCGGCGTTGCTGCGCAAGCGAATTTCTCCCTGACCAACCTGTCCGCGGCAGGGAACATCGCCCTCGTGCAGCACAGAAACATCGATGCCAGCACCGCAACGTCAAACTCCCTGGCGTTCGCCACGAACACCACTACCGGCAGCTTCATCGCGGTTTGCATTCGCGGAGGCGGCTCCAGTTCGCAGGTTTTCACGGTCACCGATTCCAGCGGCAATACTTACCGTCAGGCTTTCAAGCGCGGCTTAGTCAACACTGTGGAAACTTTTGGCATCTACTACGCGGAAAACATCATCGGGGGGCCCGACACGATCCATGTATCGCAATCGGTCAACGCCTCGCTGCGTTTTATCATCCTGGAGTACTCGGGCGTTGCCACGAGCAATTCCCTGGACGGCACACCGGCCACTGCCGAAGGGAGCAACGCATCCCCAAACAGCGGCAACTTGACCACCACCGCCAACGGAGACCTCTTACTGTCCGCAGTGATAACCAAGAACATTGCAGTCTTCACGGCACAGAACGGCTTCACCATCGAAGAGGCCGTTCAGGCTTCGCCGAACACTAGGCTCGTCGCTGAAGACCAATTGCAAAGCGCCGCCGGAACAGTTGCTGCTTCCGCTTCGATCCCCACCTCGGACAACTGGGGTGCGGGTCTGGCAGCATTTCGTTCGATCAGCGGTTCCGTCGCGCCCATCTCCGTCAGCGTTTCTCCGGGCTCCAGCTTTCTCCCGTCGGCGTATGGAACGCAGGCTTTTGCCGCAACAGTCTCTAACGATTTCCTGAACCGCGGTGTGAACTGGTCGCTCTCTGACACCACGAAATCCGCGTCGGCAAACATCGCCGTGACGCAAGGCGTCCTCACCGTGGTGGTCAGCCCGAAGCGCGCCGCAGTCACCCAGGCTTTGTCGCCTAGCCAGTTCGCCGCCAATGTTTACAACGACCCGCAGAGTCTCGGCGTCACCTGGGAGGTCGATGGCAACAACGGCGGCACCTCGGCCTCTGGAACGATTTCCGCTACCGGCCTTTACACGCCCGGTACGCAGCTCGGCGCGCACACCGTGACCGCTGTCAGCAATGCCAACGCTTCGGTCAGCGGTTCCGCTTTGATTGCCGTTACCGATCTCACCGGCGTCTACACGCATCACAACGACAATGCGCGCACCGGCCAGAACTTGCAGGAATACGGCCTGACTCCTTCCACGGTGAACTCGGCAAGTTTCGGGCAGCTTTTCTCCTGCCCCGTCGATGGCAACATCTACGCGCAGCCGCTGTGGGTGGCCGACCTGAATTTCGCCGGCACGACGCGCAACGTCGTTTTCATCGCCACCGAACACGATAGCGTCTACGCCTTTGACGCCGATTCGTCTTCCTGCGTTCAGCTTTGGAAAACGAGTTTCCTCTCGAGCGGCGTCACCACTCTCACTCCGGCCGACGTCGCCTCGAATAACGACATCTATCCGGAGATCGGCATTACCTCCACGCCCATCATCGATCCGGCAACCAACACTCTCTACGTAGTTCCCAAGACCAGGGAGACCGTGGGCACCGTCAATGGCCAGGCTTGCTCCACCAGCACGCCCTGCTACGTGCACCGTCTGCATGCCTTGAATCTATTCACCGGCGCGGAAAAATTCGGTGGGCCCGTGGCCATCACCGCCGCCAACTTCAATTCGCAAAAGCACCTGCAGCGGCCCGCGCTGCTCCTGGCCAATAACACGCTATATCTGGCCTTTGGCTCTCACGGCGACCAATGTCCCTATCAGGGTTGGGTCATGGGCTACAACCCGTCAACTTTGGCTCAGATTTTTACGAAGGCGCTCAGCAATCCCACAAGCTGCAATCAGGGCGCGATCTGGCTTAGCGGCGGCGGCCCCTCGGCCGACGCCAACGGCAACGTCTACGTCGTCACGGCCAACGGTCTTTACGACGGAAATCTCAACTTCGGCGACACCGTGGCGAAGCTGAGTCCCACGGGAGCTCTGCTCGATTGGTTCACTCCATTCAATCAGGCGACCCTGGCTGCTAACGACGTGGACCTCGGCTCATCTGCGGTCCTCATTCTCCCGGATTCGGTTGGTTCCACGGCACATCCCCATTTGGCGGTAACCATGGGCAAGACCGCCGTTGTCTATCTCCTCGACCAAGCCAACCTGGGCAAATTCAATCCTTCCGTCAGCAACGATGTGCAGGAAGTGATTCCTGTGCCGCCCATGAACACAACCATGGACGACGGCGGCAATTATGTCGGCCCGGCCTACTGGAATGGCAACATCTACGTCACAGGTCAGAACTATCCTCTGAGCCAGTTCCAGATTTCCACCGGTGTCATCTCCACGCCGCAAACCGCCACTTCCAGCAATACATTTCCGCCTCGCGGCGGCGCGCCCGTGGTTTCCGCGAATGGAGCAACTGCTGGCATCGTCTGGATCATCGACTACACCGGCTTCCAAAATAATACAGCCGCGATCTTGTATGCCTACGACGCCACGAACGTCGGCACCCTGCTCTACAGCAGTCCGGCCAATGGCTCTGGCGCCGCCGGTAACGGCGTGAAGTTCACCGTTCCGACCGTGGCGAACAGCAAGGTTTACGTCGGCGGACAGCTCTCCTTCACCGTCTTCGGCCTGCTGCCGAATTAACTCGCTCGGATCCTCAACCAGTTTCAATTTCAGCGGGGGCTGGACGTATCCAGCCCCCTTTTTCTTGCTTGCGCTTTCACTGCGCCGGCAATAATGCAGTATTGAAACGCAAGCAAAGTGTCCTGCCAGACGAAGTGAGCGATCTACTTTTCTCTCGTCTGTGAACTCCGTACCTCGTCCCTGTGATATCTGTGTCATGCCTTTTCGACTCTTCGGCCTTCAACTCTATGACTCCCGCCTTCTGGTTGTATGAATAGGCGATGCTTGCTGGTTTTCGGTTTTGGGCGCCAGCCCTGAGAACTGTCCTCGAATCTGGCTGCGACTTTTTGGAGTTCAGGTGTCCTCGATGAAAACAACACGCCTCCTCGTCGCTGTGCGAAATCTCTCTGTCTCAGCTCTTTCGCTCGTTCTCTTTCTGACAATCACCGGATGCAGTGGCGGCTACGGCGGCGGAGGTGGCGGGAACACTCCTTACATCTCCGGTCTGAGTGTGGCCTCTGGTCCCGTCGGCATTTCTGTGACCATCACCGGAAGCCACTTTGGAGCAACGCAAGGATCGAGCGTTGTAACGTTCAACGGGACGGCGGCGAGTCCCACCAGTTGGAGCGACACTGCCATCACTGTGCCGGTTCCTTCGGGTGCAACCACTGGGCCCGTCGTCGTAACGGTCGGGGGCGTCGCCAGCAACGGCTCGACCTT
>QHYL01000185.1 GCA_003224105.1 Acidobacteriota bacterium
CCTCCAACACATCTTCTGCGGTCACCGAAAAGCGGTTGCGCGGAGAATCTTCGCGCCGGTTGACCAGTGGAAAAAGCGCCACCACTTCGCGCGCAGCCTCTGGGTGCTCAGCATCGTGATCGCGCCCCAACAGCGCGCCGCAGCACTCGTGGGGATACGTCTCCACGCCATGGGCGCGGATTTTCTCGGCCAGGAGCCCGCTAATCCAAAGTGTGGTCTCTTCTGCCATCTTTAGTCTTCATCCCAGAAGCGTTCGTTCAGGTACTTGGACGCAGAATCCGCAAAAACCGTGACCATGACGGCGTGCTGCTGTTTCGGGATTCGCCCGGCCACCGCAAAACAACCCAGAAGCGCGGCCGCGGAACTTGGGCTGACGAGCAGGCCCCCCTCACGGGCCAAGCGCTTCACCAGACGATACGCTTCTTCCGTAGAAACAGGCAGATTTTCATCGGCGAGCCGATCATCGTAGATCGCTGGCCGAATCGCCGTCTCCATGTGCTTCCAGCCTTCCAGTCCGTGGAAAGAAGCATCGGGCTGCAGGCTCGCGCAGTGAATCTGGGGATTTAGCTCCTTCAGGCGCCGTGTTGTTCCGACGAAAGTGCCGCTCGTGCCCAACCCCGCGACGAAGTGGGTGATGCGGCCAGAGGTCTGCTCCCAGATTTCGTTGGCGGTGGTGCGGTAGTGGGCCTGCCAGTTCGCCGGATTGCTGTATTGATCCGCATAAAAGTATTTGTCTGGCTTGGCGGCAACAATTTCATGGACTTTGCGAATCGCGCCGTCGGTGCCCTCATCGCCTGGAGTGATTACCAGTTCCGCGCCATAGGCGGCCAGAATGCGCTTGCGCTCGTGCGAAGCGCTGTCGGGCAGGCAAAGCTTCACGGGATAACTGAGCGCCGCACCGATCATGGCGTAGGCGATGCCGGTGTTGCCGCTGGTGGCATCAATGATGGTCTTGCCGGGCTTGAGCGTGCCGCTCGCCAGCCCCGCCTGGATCATGCTGAGCGCAGGCCGGTCCTTTACAGAGCCGCCGGGGTTAAACCACTCGGCCTTGGCGCAAAACTCTATGTTGGAGAAGTTGCTGCCTACGCGGTCAAGGCGGAGAAGTGGCGTATTTCCAATCCTGGCGAGGAGAGGCACCCCTGCATGTGCATCGGGAACAGCGGATTCCCGGGCCGAAGCCGCGCTGGGGCCGGACAGAGACATGGAAGGTCGGTTTGCATAAGTGCTCCCCAACTCCCTGGGATGCATATGCGACTATTTTACTCCGAATTAGATGCGCGCGCCTAGTCAAGAGGTATACGGTGTTGCGGGGAGCGAGCTGGACTTCGGGCCCGGCCGTCGATGGCAGCGGCTGGATCCACGATCTGTGAGCGCAAGTATTGGCCAGCACGAATTCGGCTCACTTTACAGAAGTGGCGGCAGTCGCTACTCTCAATGAGCCATGTGGAATGTCGAAGAACGGTTCTCGCCAAAAGCGATCGAAGGTCTGGCGGCGCTGGGGTTTGCCGTAGGCAGCACGCGAGGGGTGGTTCGCGTGGAAAAGTACGGCTGCGGAGCCGAATTCCGCAAGGGCCAAGACGAGCGCTACCAAATGACCATCGCGCCAACGATCATGCTGAAGGGGCAGTTCACGAAGCTGTGGGACGCGGGTTACCAGAAGTTTTTGCTAACCGATGATGGACTGAAGATTCCCGCGCTAGCGTCGCATTTGCAGAACCTGCGGAAGTTCAACGAGGAACTGCGCACGGCGCTCGGCGTGCCAACCTTTTATAACGAAGCGCTAGGTTCCGTGAGCCAGGTGAGCGTTTACGACCGCGTGCTGGGCCGCAAGGGTGCGGTGCCGGATGAAACGGTTGGCGCGCATAGTCCCGAAGCTGGGCATTAGAATTTGAGGATCGAGATTCGAAAACCGAAACTCGAAAATTGAAATTGGAAAATGGATGTGGCCTTAAAGCATCCGACGGGTGAATTTCACCCACGAGCCGCCTCCCCCAACTGCCGACGAAATTGAACGAGATCAACGCGATGCTTGGCGGCTTTGTGCGGGCCGATGAAAATTACGGGAATTTCCCATCCGTAGCGCTGCTGCAAAACGGGGTCTTCGTCGATGTTCACTTCGCGCAGGGCAGCGCCAAATTCGCGGAGCAGGGGCGCGATGGCAGCCTTGGCTTCTTCGCAAAGATGGCAGCCGGGACGCGAATATAGTGTGACGTCACGCGGGCCGCATGCCGCGAGCCTCGTGTCTTCAGGTGAGTTGTTCGCAGTCATATTCGTTCGGAGTTGGGCTGAGGATCGGAGAGGAGTCCAAGCAGCGTTTCGAGGAGTTGCGGCGTCTTTCCTAAGAGCGAAATAGCAGGCTGAATCTGGGCGGCAGAGGCGGGTTGCATGAGCATCTCCCCAAAGCAGACCAGTCTACCCGCAATTCTTCGCGGCATGAAGAAGTGGCGCACAATGTCAATTACAAGGCGGCGAAGAGGAAAACATGAGCAGCGTGGTGGCACTGATGGACGATTTGTTTTTTCAAATGAAACTGGCAGAGACCGCCAAACAGCTCGGCGTGGAAGTGAAAGTGGCGACGAATGGCGACGCGCTGATGGGATTGATGACGGGCGCGCCAAAGCTTGTGATTGTGGATCTCAACGCGCGCGGCCAGCCGTTACAGGCCATTGAGAGGGTACGGCAAAACAACAAAGACGTTCGCGTGGTCGCGTTCCTGTCTCACGTGCAAACGCAACTTGCGGCGCAGGCGCAAGCTGTGGGATGCACGGAAGTCCTGCCACGGTCGAGCTTCACGCAGAACCTCGCCGCAATTCTGAGCGCTTCGAAAGATTGAGCGAGGATCAAGCAAAGCTAATGGCAGGCAAAATAATATATTGCGGATGTATCTTGCTCTCCGGCTTTTTCTTCATAGCCGCGAGCGGCTTCGCCCAGGAATCGACCTCTAAGCCGGAGGCAAGCGCTGGAGCCTCCCTCAGCGGAACGGCGCAAAGCGGGCCGGGCAGCGCGCTGAGCACCGCGCTTGCTGCCGCTTGTTCACAGAATCAGGCGGAATTTACGCGCTTTCTTACGGTGCGCAACAAGGAATCGTTTTCGCGCATGACGCCTGCCGCTCGCGTCGCGCTCATGAAGCGCTTCGTGCTTCTGGACGAGCCTGGCAAAGCCACAATTTCTGCAAACCCTTCAGGCCGGCCTATTGTTCGCTGCGAGACACCCGGCGGCACGGTCGAGATGCAGGTGGGCGGCGCGGAAACCCACGATAATGTTGCATTCCTGCCGTTGGAACTGCGCGAGACCACAGACTCCACCAGCGCCAGCGCTCGCCAGATCAACATGGGTCTGGTGCGCGAGGAAAGTGATTGGAAACTGCTCTCTCTCGGAGTCCTTCTTCTGGATTTGCCGGCGCTCGAAGTGGAATGGGATGAGTCGGAAATTGAGGCGACGGAAAAAGATGCTCTCGAATCTCTAAAGATGATTGCTGCGGCCATCGAATCCTACCGGAGCAAATACCCACACCTTCCGGAATCCTTGGCGAACCTTGCGTCGCCCGCGCGCGGCAAACCTAACGCTGAGGCTGCGGGTTTACTGGATGCGGACCTCGCAAAAGGCACTAAGGATGGCTACACGTTTCGTTACGTGATTGCAGGAGCGAGCGACGTCGGCGCGCCCGCAAAATACGAATTGTCGGCAACTCCGCTGCGGTATGGGCGGACAGGGCGCCGTTCCTTCTTCCGCGATGCGAACGGCGTGGTGCATGCGGCAGACCGGCAGGGAGCCGTGGGCAGCGAGACCGATCCGAAAGCCGAATAGTGCTCCTAAACAGCAAACGTACTGCCCGCCGCACTTTGTGCTTGCGCGGACTTGGCGCTACTATCGTGCGACCCGCTATGGTGCGCCATTTGCGAATCACTTTTTCCTGCCTGTTCATGACGCTTGGCTTGTTTTTGCCTGGCCGCATCTCGGCTGCGCCGCAAAGTTATTCTGTGACACCCCTGCCAGTTTTCGAGCTACACAGCGGGTTCTGGATCAATCTTCACCATGCTCTTTACTACGAGGCCAGGCAGCGAAAAGCATTCCTCTCGCGCGATGCAAACACGACCAAGTCCGCGCCGCCAACCGCCAAAAGTGTTCTTGCAGGAAAAGGGCTGACCGACACGGAACAAAAGGCCTGGGATGATGCCGTCGCTTATTACATGCTGAATTATGCGGACAAGGACCTGCTCTTCACCACGGAACTGATTCAGTTGAAGGACCAGCTCGGCGACTTCGAGGATTGCGACGAGCTTTCCGGCCATAAGCGGAAATTCTGCGACGCGGGCTTGCCAGCGAACTTGACGCAAGTTCTGGAGGCGGCTGCCCCTGTCTATCGAGCGCACCTTTGGGCGGAGCACGACCAAGCGAACCGCCGGTGGATTCTGCAAGTGGCCCCGCTGGTGCGCGAAGAAGGCGTAGGACTTTCGGAGCGGCTAGCGGATATTTACCAGACGCGATGGCCACACGGAAAAATCCGCGTGGACGTAGTCGCCTATGCCAATTGGGCAGGCGCTTATACCACAGTCGATCCGCTGCGCGTCACGATTTCCAGTTTGGATACCCGCAATCAAGGGCCGCAAGCGCTCGAGGTACTTTTCCACGAAGGCTCGCACGGAATCGCGGAGGCGGTACAAAGGGCTATTATCCGCGAGTGCCGTCAGCGCGATAAACCCATTCCCCGGGACCTCTGGCACGCTCTGGTTTTTTACACGACGGGCGAAGTGATTCGCACGGTGCTGACTTCTCCTTCAGCGAATTCTCCGGCGAGTCGCGGGGACAACGGTACCGGTCCCGCGAGTAGCTACAGCGCTTACGCGGTTCGCGAAGGCCTCTATCAGCGCGGCTGGAAGAATTATCTCGAACTCTTGCAACAGTTCTGGCAGCCGTACCTCGACGGAAAGGCGACATTTGACGACGCCATTGCGCGCATGGTGTCTTCGCTTTAGAACCGTCTGAGCCGCCGCCTTACGTTCTTGGAGTCCAAGCTGTACTGCTTATTCGCGGTTCTTAAGAGCTGGCGTCCTTGATGTCCTCGCGTGCCCGCCGCTGCGCGCTCTTCGCCTGCGCCCTGGCGTCAACATCCGAATTCAGAATATGAATGGCCTTGTCCAGGGACAAAGGTTTATTTCTCGGCGGAGCTTCACATGACCTCACGTCACCGGCGGGACGAGCCGCGGTTATGTCCCATTTCAGGCAGTTGTATTTGAGTTTTAGATTGCGGCTCACGTGAAGCGCGGCGACGCAATCCTCCAGGCTTAGGAAACCGCTGCACGCGTCTCGCAAAGTTATTTTGGGCGGCAACAGCGCCTGCAGTTGCAACGTCAGCTTCCGTTCTTCCTCTTTGTTTGCGGCGAGTTGCTCGTTGGCCGTGGGACCGGGGTTCCTTTTGATCCATTTGAGCGGATTGTAGGAACGCGCGGCGGCTCCGGTTGCGCCAAGCAAAATGCTGACTCCTGCTACACCAACAAAGAACCATTTATTTTTCATGCTGTCCTCACTTCGAGGGCGGGCCATGGGCTAGCCCCAGTAGGCCACGGCGCAACCGGCACTTCGAGCCTCCGGAGGTGCGGTACTCACCGAATGGGTTACGTTGGCCTTCCGGTCAGGTTTGAAATTCAGGAAGCCTGTCCATTTGTTCCTTGCCGTCGTCTCGCGAATGATGCCCCCATCCAGATTGGGACAAAAAAATTGGGACAAAGCAACCTCGTGTTCGTGCTCACGGGATTGTGAAGAAAGAATTTTGACCGCCGGGTGACATTGTCGGCGCTGTCTCAATATGCTAGGCTTTTTTGGGTTAGAGATTGCCCGGTCCGGCGTCACGCAAGCCCCTGCGACGCGCGCTTATTTCCGTACGTCCTCCGAAAGAATTGTTTCAACCAGGGGGGACTGTCCAGGAAATGGGGCGGGGAGAAGAAATCAAAGCGGCGCCAATCGGCTAGCCGCCGGCTCTTGTAATTCGCAGTGGAAGTCAGGCCCGAAAATGCCCGGGCCGCTCGAGAAGAGGAATTACCAGCCCATGCCTGGCCAACAAGCAGCCTCGAAGACCGAGACCGCGCCCGTCGAAATCAAGCTGGCGCATTCGCCGGATTCCGACGACGCATTTATGTTCTACGCGCTGGCGACCCACAAGCTCTCCACGCCCGGTTACAAATACACGCACATTCTTTCGGACATTCAGTCGCTGAACGAAGCCGCGCTTTCGGAAACGTATGACGTCACGGCCATTAGCTTCGCCGCTTACCCGAGTCTCCGCGAGAAGTATGTTCTTCTCGATTGCGGGGCAAGCTTCGGCGAAGGCTACGGCCCCATCGTCGTGTCCACAAAAGCGGTGAAGCCGCAAGAGCTTGCCGGCAAGCGAATTGGCGTCCCTGGCCTGAAAACTTCCGCATATCTCACTCTGAAACTTTTCGAACCAAACTTTGAGCCGGTGGTCATGCCTTTCGACAAAATCATTGATGCTGTTCAGAACAACCTAGTCGAAGCAGGCCTGCTTATCCACGAGGGACAACTTTTCTTTCCGGAGAAGGGGCTGCACCGCGTGATAGATCTCGGCATCTGGTGGCAGGAACAAACCGGGCTGCCTCTCCCGCTCGGAGGAAATGCAGTGCGACGCGCATTGGGCCCAAAGCGCGGGCGCCAAATCGCCAGAACCATCCGCGACAGCGTTGCTTACGGCCTGGAACACCGCGAAGAAGCTCTGAATTATGCCATGCAATTTGCGCGCGAGATGAACACGGAACTCGCCGACCAGTTTGTCGGGATGTACGTCAATAAGTGGACGCTCGGCTACGGAGAAAAGGGCAAGCAAGCCGTAAGAGAGCTTATCGTGCGCGGCACAAAAGCTGGATTCCTCCCCGGACCGCCCACGGTTGAATTCCTCAGCGAAGAAGAATAGAAATCCGACGCGGCTCCAGTCCTTTCAGTGCACCTTATTTTTTCGGAGTCAAATACAAATCCTGATAGTCAAAGCTGAAGTCTGCCAGTGGCGACACGGCAACCATTGTGAAGTGGTCGATCGCTCCGTCAGGTTTCAGGGTGAAGGTAAGGAACGCATCCTCGATGGTGCGGTCCCGCCAATGCGCTTTGAAAGTGTCGTATTGCCAGTGCTGAAGGTCTGCAACGGCTTTTGGGGTGTGATCCAGAGTGAAGACGAGTTTGCCGCCTTCCATTCGAATGGTGACCGGGCCGTACCAGGGATCGGTATAGACTCCCGCATATTTCTCAAGTGGCAGGGAAGGCTTTGAATCGGCGGCGCGGCCTGACTCCTGCTGCTTCATGATCTCCGCCGCCTCTTTCTCCCCTTGCTCCTCGGCAGCTTTGTGCGCCGCAATCCAATCCGTGGGCGCAAGGCCGAAATAGGAATCCAAGATGTGGTAGAGAATGGAGTCGAAGGCTCCCCCTTGCTCCGCGTTGGTCAGAATGACGACGCCCAGATTTTCTTCGGGAACCAGCATCACGCGTGACACTATGCCAGCCACGCCCCCGGTGTGGGCCACCATTTTTCTCCCGTGGTAATCGCTTAGGCCCCAGCCGAGTCCGTAAGCGGCGAATTTTGGCCTTTTCGCCGAGAGTGGAGAAGCCCCCGCGCCAATAGGAAGAATCGTCTGCGCGCTCCACATTTCTCGTGATTGCCTTTCGCTGAAAATCCGTTCCTCCGTTCCAGGAATCTTTCCATGATTCAGTTGAAGCAGGACCCATTTGGCCATTTCGGCGGCGGATGAATTGATGGAGCCTGCCGGTCCCGCATTGTCCAAGTTTACGAACTCGATGGGTTGAAGCTTGCCGTCCACTTTCGAATGCGGCCAGCCGTAGTTGTCGCCCGCCTTGAAGTCGGCGTTGCTCAGGTTCGTGGTGTTCATTCCCAGAGGACGGAGAATTTTTTCACCAATGTAATCTTCCCACGACTTCCCGGTCACGGCGGGGATGATCTGCCCCGCGGTCATGTACAGCAAATTGTCGTAGGCGAATCGGCTGCGGAAACTGGAGGCTGGCTTCATGAAGCGAAGCTTGTAGATGATCTCAGCGCGCGTGAAGCTCGTGTGTGGCCAGAAAAGCAAATCGCCTTCGCCTAAGCCCATGCCGCTGCGGTGCGTCAGCAGGTCGCGAATGGTCATCTCGTGAGAGACGTACGGGTCGTACATCTGAAATCCTGTGAGGCGCTCATAGACCGGGTCGTCCCAGGAAATTTTGCCTTCGTCGACCAGGGTGGCCAGCGCCGCGGAGGTAAATGCTTTTGTGTTGGAGCCAATGGCAAGTAGCGTGTTCTCATCAACGGGTGCCGGCTCGCCCAACTTTCGAACGCCGTATCCTTTGGCAAGGACTACCCTGCCGTCTTTCACGATGGCCACGGACAGCCCGGGCACTTCAAAGGTTTTTAGAACTCGCGCAACATACGCATCCAAATCCGCAGGCGGCGCGTTCTGTGCTGTCACTGGCAAAACGCAAACGATCAACGTCAGCGACAGCATCAACCATGGTCGCAGGCTGAGTTTCATGAAGTTCTCCTTGCTTCTGCTGGAAGCTTGCGCTGGAGATTAAAGCACAGATTTCGATTTCCGCGGGACTTCGCATTGCAGCCATCTAAGAGGATCCCCTATGCAATCGCCGGGTTTGCCTTGACGCTCTTAGGCGAATCCCTTAGTGTTTTTCCGTCATGACTTCACGTAAGAAAACAATCGGGTTGCGTTGCTCTTTATTTCTGGTCAGCGCTGCGGCTCTGGCTCCATGGGCTGTTGGGCAGAGTTCCTCCAATCTCGTGGTGCAATCCGAGCCAAACAAAGCATGGCCTAAACAGGCAGTCCGGGCCGTGCATGGCATGGTGGTCACGGACGAAGAACTCGGATCACAGGCTGGAGCGGAAATTCTGAAGCACGGCGGCAATGCGGTGGATGCGGCCGTTGCAACCGCCTTTGCTCTTGCGGTCGTCGAGCCTGCCGCGGGCAACATCGGCGGAGGAGGCTTCATGCTCATCCGCCTTGCGGATGGCAAGACCACATTTCTCGATTACCGGGAAACGGCTCCCGGCAAAGCCACGCGCGACATGTACATCGGCAAGGACGGCAAGCTCGACGAAGAAGCCTCGGTTATTGGTTATCGCTCGGTCGGCAAACATTCCCCGCGAGCAAACAGATTTTTCTCCACGGAGGCGAGCACTTCAAGGCCGGCGAAAGGCTGAAGCAGCCGGAGCTTGCCGCAACGCTCAAACGCATCGCGAAGAACGGCGCGACAGAGTTTTATCGCGGTGAAACCGCGCGCGTCCTGTCGGACGAAATGGCCAAGAACGGCGGAATTATCTCACTGGACGACCTTGCGAATTACAAACCGAAAGTTCGCGAAGTTTTGCGCGCAAAATACGACAGCGACGGCCACTCGTGGGAAGTGTTAACCGCTCCCCCGCCAAGTTCCGGAGGCGTGGCGATGATCGAAGCCCTGAACATGCTCAAGGACGTGCCGTTGAAGGGCTGGGATGATCCACAAAGCATTCATATGGTTGTGGAAGTCATGCGCCGCGTATTTGCGGACCGCGCCGCGTACCTTGCCGACCCCGATTTTTCCAAAATTCCCGTTGCTGGCCTGACGGACCCTTGCTACGCCAAAGAGCGCGCCGCGACAGTCGATCCTGCCAGAGCGTCTTCGAGCAGGTCTGTCACGGCGGGAACGCCTCACACCTGCGGCTCTGCGGCAAATGCTGAGGCTGCGCCTCACTCCGTTTCCAGCAAA
>QHYL01000665.1 GCA_003224105.1 Acidobacteriota bacterium
GGATGAACACAAGAACACCGAGAAGGATGTGCGCGATTGCACCAGCGGACTGCGAACCGAACCGCTGGCCGCCGCGCGTGAGGCCTGCCATCGCATTTACGATCCCAACGACGCGGACAAGCTTACCTTGCTGGGGCAATTGTTCGGAGATGCTGGCGCGTTCGCGGAAGCGCTCGATCCGCTGAAGCGGGCGGTGCAGCTCGATGCGAACTCGTTCGAAGCGTGGCACAACCTGGGAGTTACTTACTTTCGCTTGAATCGATACAAAGAAGCGCGCGGGCCGCTGGAGAAGGCGGTGGCGTTGCGCCCGGAATTCTACGGCTCGGTCGTGCTATTGGGCGCGACGCTCTACATGTTGGGTGACGACGAGGCAGCGTTGCTGGTGCTGGAGCGCGCGCACCGCCTGAATCCTGCTGATGCTCAGACCGCAGCGGTGCTGGAGAAGCTTCGCGGACGCAAAAAAGAATAAGCCCCTTCTCCCGGTTCCACTCCTCTTTCTAAGCGCTGACGAGGAAAGACACGAAGTGCTTGTACGCGAAAGCGACTCGCGTGCTAAAAAAGAAAGGGCGGCTTGCCCAAGCCGCCCTTTTGCGAACACTAAGCTGAGTGACCAAGACTACCAGGTGAATTTGATCATTCCCTGGAGAATGCGATGGCCAATGGTGTTGTCTGCGAAACCAAAGCGCTGGTTCGTAGTATTCAGCGTACCGTTCGAAGTGAAGTTAAGCGTCAAGTTAGGATCGCCCGCGATGAAGGTGCGGTTCGGGTGATTCAAGAAATTGTAACCGGAGAAACGGAACTGTAGTTTCTTGGACTCGGACTGCCCAAACGTGTCGCGGATCACAAGTCAGCGTAGGCATCAGCTGGACCTCCGGGGTGCCAAGCACGTTCTGGTTGCTTGCCTGAATATTGTAGGGAACAACCTGACCTGTGTTCGGGTCGGTATAGGCAAGAGTCTGGCCCATGAACGTTGTACCAGCAGGGATATAGCCGGTGAAGTTGAAGTTTCCATTACCCGCAACTGCCGCTTGCAGGTCCACGCCGCTCTGGTACTGCGTGATGCCCGAAATTTGCCACCCGTTCGCCGCGCCCTTCAGAAAGCGGTTGGCACTGTGTAGCGTTGGGAATTCATAAACGTAAGCCAAGTTGAATATGTGCGTGCGATTATTGGGGAGCGTTCCATAATTGCTTCTGAGGACGGTCGGATCTGCTCCTCCACTCCCGGCACCATTCTCGGAGCGAATACCGAGCGCCTTCCCAAAGGTGTAATTGCTCAAGAAGGTGAAATGCCCGGCCTGCTTGTTCCAGGTCACCTGCAAGGCGTTGTAGTTGGAATACATCTTATGGTCAATGATCTTGAGTGTGCCGAGACAATTTTTCGCGGCGACGCAAGGACCCGAATTAAGTGGGCGCGCAGCACTTGTAGCGCCGGTCGTGTAGCCGGTATCAGCACCCTGAGCAGCACAACTGGGCCTACCCTGGGCGTCCTTTTGCGGGTTGCCGCTTGCATCTTTGGGCGCCAAACCCGAATTGCAACCGGGCAGCCAGCCGACGGCGTTAAGCAACGTCCCCGCGCTAAGGTCGTTGATTTGGTCAAAGTTGTTGTTGTAGTTGCTCAGGTAGTCGGACTTGCTGCCGACGTAAGCGACTTCCAGCAGGCTCTTCCAAGGCAGCCGCTCGGCCACGGTGAAGCTGTAGCTCTGGGTTCGTGGCTCCTGGCTGTCTGTGGGATCCAAGGCTGTGAGCCCACTCGGTATGGCGGCGCTCCCAGGCGCAAGGTTAGCGATATTCACGCCGTTCAACGTCGGAGATAAGAAGGATCCCTGGACTACGCCATAGGCGCCGTTCTGGACGTTTTGCTCGTCGTGGAAATGGTACATGCCATAGCCGCCGCGCAACACGGTGCGGCCGGTGCCAAAGACATCCCAAGCAAAGCCTACACGGGGGTTGTAGAAGAAGAGCCGGCTGCCTGAACCCGAGAGTGCGGTCGAAGAGTTAACCTTGTTCCATTCAATACCAGGGAACATGCCACCATTTACGGATCCGCCTTTGTCCTGAGCATAGAGGTTCGGATACCAGGCCGCAAAACCAAAGCCGGTGGTATCAACCCAGGGGCCCAAGTGCGACACGCGCATGCCATAATCCAAAGTTAGGCGACGCGTGACCTTCCAGGAATCCGTTCCGTAAAAATCTGCCGTGATGTAACGGAAAGCGGGAACGACGTCGAAATTCAATTCCTGATAAGTCGCCATCTGGCCGATGAGCATGTCTGCATAGGCGTTGCCGGACGAACCTCCACCCCAGCTGGCGAACGCCATGCTGCCGTTGACGGTTCCGTTGCCGGGCTGTTCGTTCCAGGTGCGCTCCCAGTAGAAGCCGAACTTGGTGGTGTGTGTTCTCCAAACCTTAGACAAATTGTCGGCTACAGATGGCAGAGTCTTCTTGGCATAAACGTTGCCGTTGAGCTCGAACCCCGCGTTGAGCATGTTCGAAATACCATCACCCCAGCCGGTCATTTGCGGCAAGATCAGGTTCTGGGCGTTGGGATGGCTGAAGAGCAGGTTGTAATTGAGCCCTAGGGAGCCACGCTCCACTTTCGCAGGATCCGCAAAGTTGTTAGGCAGGTTCAAATAGGTATAGCTGAAAATCACCTCGTTGGTGAGAGTGGGACTAATAACCTTCGTAAGATTTGCGGTTACCACGTCGGAATTCGTTGTCTGGATAATAGGTGTTGGGTAAGGAGTCGTTGGCGAGGCCCAGCTATTCGCACTTCCTGTCCAGAGGGTATCCAGGCTTTCTTGAGCATTGTCATGCTGATGGTTGTAGGAGACATACAGCTTCAGTGTTTGGCTGAGGTTGTAATCTACGCGCACACGCTCCTGCAGCATGTTGGAATACCGCGTAGCCGCTTGGGCGTAATTGAAGCCGTGCGTTCCTGGAAGGCTCGGGTCCAAGTTGGGCAGCGGGTAGACATTCGTCAAGATCTGCCCATTGGGATTGATCAGGTTTGAAGAATTGATACACCCCATTGTCGACGTCCTGCTTGTAGTACTCCATTCCATAGAAAAAGAAGAGCTTGTCGCGGTTGTGGTTCAATTGCGTTCCCGGAATGATGACCGGGCCACCAATGTTAAAACCCGGGTAAAAGTATCTTGTCTTGGGCTTAGGAGCTACCGGAGTACCATTGGGAAGCAAGCCAGCGTCCTTGTTTTGCGGATCGTCGGCGTCCAAGTGCCAATTGCGGGCATACACGTAAGCCTCGCCGTGAAATTGCTGGCCACCCGACTTGCCGATCGCGCTAATCACTACGGGCCCCTTGGCCTCGTCCGCGCCGAAGTTCGAGGTCATCACTTTCAATTCCGCAGTCATGTCGGGATTGGTGTTCATGGCCTGGCCGCAGTTGCATCCGGGGTCAATGATGTGGGCACCGTCGGAAGTTATGTCGAGCGCCCCTGTGCGCGTTCCGTTGGCCGAGAAACTGCCCACTGGATGATTGCCGCCGGTTCGTTCATCGGTAGCAGAGTAGGAGCTTTGATTCAACACACCGCCTGTCATCGCCATGCCGGGCATGATCTTGACGAACTCGGCGGCGTTCTGCCCCACGATAGCCACGTTCTGCATGATGTGCTCGTTGATGAGCGTTGATTTTTCGCCTGAATCCGTAGGGGTGATCTGGACGCTCGACGCTTCCACGACCACAGTTTCCGCCGCAGCTCCAGGTTCCAGCTTGATTCCTGCTAGGTTCCGTTTGTCGTCGGAATTGAGCATGATCGACTTCGTTGTCCACTTCTTAAAATTCTCTTTTTCCACAGAAAGCGTATAGGTTGCGGGCGGGACCGCAGCAAAAGTAAAGTAACCTTCCCCGTTACTCTTGGTGCTTCGCACGTCGCCGCTTGCCTCGTTCTTGAGGGTCACCGCCGCCCCGGGAACCACTGCGCCTGAGGCATCAAACACAGTTCCCGTCAGAGTCGCACTGGTCGTTTGCGCCAGCGCCACCGACTGACCGAGGAATGCTAGAGCACAGAGGACCGCGGCTAGAACGCCGACGGCCGCCATCGAGCCTTTACGCTGAAAATCGATATTGAAAATGGAAAATGTTGCGTTGCGAGTCATCACTTCACCCCACTCGAACTGAATCTCAGAACCACCACAGTACGCTGAACCTACGAGTAGCGCCCTCTCTTGGGGGGACAAGAGCACTACCGTAATCGTTTACGATTGGTGCGTTTTTACTGCGGCCGCCTGGGGCTGTCAAGTCTTTTTTTGGATTTTCTATGTAACATATCGATTTTGTGGCTTCTTTTGCGCCCACCAAGGCCTGCGAGGGGCAGCCAAGCAAATCTACCATGCGAGGGCGGCTGAGGACGCCTCTCGAAGACCTGGGCGACTTCGTGGACTTCCGTTTCCGTGGTCCAGGAGTTTTCCAAGCCTGATAAGGGCCGCATGGACTGCGACTTACGCGGAGTTCAGGGCCAGTTCGCCTGCTCGGTTTTGAGGCGGTCGTACTCGGCCATTTCGCGCCGCATATCTTCGAATCGCCGGAGAGTGCGGTAAGCATTCACAAGGTATAGGCGGATGGGGGGACTGATCGGGTCGAGACGCTCCGCGGCTAGGAAGGCTGAGAGGGCGCCCTCGTTCTGGCCCTGCATTCGGAGTGTCTTCGCAAGAGCCAACTGTGCTCCAACTGAATCAGGACTCAGTGCCACGGCCTCGCGGGCGAACTTCAGAGCCTCGTCCGACTCGCCATCAATAATGTACCGCAGAGTCAACTGAACTCTTGCGGACACACTGTCAGGAGAAATGCTTAGCTCTTTCAGGAATTCCTGCGCACATTGTTCCGGATGGCGCGCCGCGAGGTAGGTGCCATAAAAATAGTGGACGTTCGGAAACTTCGGGTATTTGGAGACCAGCGTATTGAAATCAGCTTCGGCTACCTCAGGTTCCTGAGTGGCCAGATCCCAGAAGGCCTTGCCCGCCATGGTCACGGCCTCGCGCTGGTTTGCCGGCACATCCGAAGGAAGGATGGGCATGCGAAGCGACGGCAAGCCGGCCGCAAACATCATTTCAGGATTATTGCGAACCTTGCGCGCGATGCGCATCAGAAATTCCTGCGCCACCTCGAAGGCGCCTTGCTGAGTGAGCAGTAGGGATAAATGGTAATCGGCCATGTCCAGCAGCGGGCCACCGGGCTGCGTGACCGGCACTAACATGTGGGCCTTTTTCAAATGCTGGAAGGCCGCGTCGTATTGCTTAGTGCGAAATTCGCACAGCCCGAGCAGAGCCCAACCCGGAGCAGCCGAGGCGTCAAGCTGCACCATGCGAGTCAACGCGTCGCGGCATTCCGTATACCGGTCGCGCTCGTATTCGATCATGCCGAGCGCCCACCAGCCCTGGGCCCAGTCGGGATGCAATTTGACGGCGCGGCCGTAAAGCTCAGCGGCCTCTTCGGGATGATTGGCC
>QHYL01000186.1 GCA_003224105.1 Acidobacteriota bacterium
CAACGCAGCCCAGCACTGCCAACGCAAGGGTGAGCAGCGGATTACACCAACGCATCCTCGAAGAACGCAATACTGTGTGCCTCATAAAGAGTTGCGCAATCCTAACATATATAAAGAGATGCGCGAACGGGCAGAGCCGTTTCGCGCAGCGCGTCACACCCCTATGCCGCATGTAAACGAGCGTCTGTCATCCCGAACCCGGTCGCGCCGTTTGCAACGGGGTGAGGGATCCGCTTCTCGAATGAGAGTCGCGAAGCCCGTTTCAAGGGGGATTCGCAAGAAAGTCTGCTAATGCCGGATCTCCACCTGATAAGCAATCACCAGGCCCTGTTCGTCGCGCACCGGCTCGATCCTGGAAATCGAGAAGTTGCCATTGCGCAACTCCGGCAGCGCTTGCTGCAGCGCCGTATGGAGATCGCTCTGCAGCGCGAACTTCGGGGGCGTCAGGACGCGCGCGTCCACTCGATAAGTCTGCAGGCTTCCGTCTTTCGAGACGAGTTGCGCCTGGCCTGCTGCGGCCGGCCCACTGGCTTCGGGCTGGTCACGGAACCAGTTCCTGGGTGTGGCCAGCACGAACACGAGAATCAAGATCACCGCGACGTCGTACTGCCACGTGCCGCGCTCGTACGCCCAGAAAAACGTTTTCGAGAGAATCTGCCGCAGGCTTGTCATGTCAGTCCGCGGGGACGCCGTCCACAATGACGCCGTCGCGCATGTGCATCACGCGATCGAAATAAGTCGTCGCTTCCGGATTGTGCGTGATCATGACGACGGTCTGGCCAAGTTCTTTGTTCAGTTGCCGGAGCATCTGGAGGACGATTTCGGAGTTTTTGGAGTCGAGGTTCCCGGTAGGCTCATCGGCGAGCAGGATTTTCGGCTCGTTGATGATCGCGCGCGCGATGGCCACACGTTGCTGCTCGCCTCCGGAAAGTTCCGAAGGCTTGTGCTGCAGCCGCCCGGCCAGGCCGAGCATCTGGGTGACTACATCAAAGCGGTGCGGGTCGAAGCCGTCGCCATGGATGAACTGCGCGATGGCGATATTGCCCTTTGCTGTAAGCGTGGGAAGCAAATTGAAGCGCTGAAAAACGAATCCGATTTTGCTGCGGCGGAGTTTGGTGCGTGCGGAATCGCTCAGCGCCGTGAGGTCATTGCCATCGACGAGGACTTTGCCGCGCGTCGCTTGCGCCAGCCCGCCGATCACATAGAGGAGCGAGGACTTGCCGCATCCCGACGGCCCCATGACCGCGACGGATTCTCCAGGCAGGACCTCGAAATTGACGCCGCGCAGCGCTGGCACTTCCACTTTGCCCGCACGGTAAAGCTTCCAAAGGTTTTCAGTCCTGAGTATCGGCTCCACGCTCGTTTTTCCCTGAAGAATGCGGCTTTCCGCAGGTTCCGTTATTGTAACTGCGATTGCCATTCGTGCCTAGCCGTGCCGCGCGATGCGCGGTCCTTTCTCGTTTGGCTTCCACCTGCCTTGGCTTCCACCTGCCCTTGTTTCACTGCAACCTGTCTCTTTTCGCTGCAACCTGCGAACCGTCTTTTCCGGACTCAGCAACTCTACGTTCCTCGGCAATTCTATATTCCTTGGTTACTCCTTGTCTGGCAGTCTCCTTCCTACTTAGTCGTAGGACAAAGCCTCCACCGCGTCTTTCCGGCTGGCCATCCACGCTGGGTAAGTTGCGCCCAGCATCGCCCCGGCCAGCGCAATCATGCCTGCGTTGAAAATCCAGTCCGGCGTAATCAAGATCGAGAGCGTGGGGAATTTCCAGAGAAAGAGATTTCAGAACGCCGATATCGCGCGTGCGCTCGATCACCGAAGTATACATGGTGAGGAAAATCACCAGCAGGCCGATGCAGACGGCGAGCGCAATCATGGCGTTGATGAAGGACTGCAGGCCCGGAATATTTGTGGAGGTCATCAAAGACAGAAAATCTTTCAGCGGGCGGACTGTATAGTTGGGCAAAAGGTGGCGCATTTCCTCCATCACGTCGTCGGTGTGTTCCGGGCGCGTGCATTTCACGAGGAAAATGGAGGCTTTGTCGCGCGCGGCGGAGAGTTCCTGGAGAGTGGTTAGGGGCACGAAGAGCCGCGCGCCTTTGCCGTGCTCGACGATGCCGGCAATGTGCCAGTCGTGGTTCAGGACATTGAAGGTGTCGCCGACTTTCAAGTTTTTGGCTTTGGCGGCCCAGTCGTCCACCAACAGATCGTCGGGACCTTCCATGTCGTGACCGGCGATGAAGACAAATCCGCCGGAGACGGCGCGGAAACTATCTTTGTCGATGCCCCAAATCGTTTCGACCGCGCCACTGGAATTGAATTGCAGCAGGGCTGGGGCGACGGCCTGGACGTATTTCAGTTCGCCGACTTTTTCACCGATTTTTATCGGCATGGGCGAGCCGCTGAAATTGATGATAATGGAGGCGGCGGGCGGCTGGAGCATGATGTCGGCCCCGATGCCTTCGATTCTCTTGGCGGTTTCGGTGAGCAGGCCGCTGGTCAGGCCAACGATGAGGATCACCAGGGCAACCTCCACGGCGACGCCCATCGCGCCGATGAGCGTGCGCATCGGGCGGTGCAAGAGGTTGCGAAGGATGAGTTCGCCCATCATTGGGGTTTACTCTCCGTGGCCGGTTTAGCGTCCGCGGTTTCGCCGACGTGGACTAATTCCGACCCGGCGGGCTGCTCGAGTTTGAAGCGATCTGCGGGAATTTCTTCGTTGACGGTAATCTTCGCCACCTGCAATTCCAGCTTGTAATCGTCGTGCGGCCGATCAATCAGGATGGCGCGCGGAAAAGTAGTTACGATGGGCGTTGGTGCAGGCGTTGAAGTCGTGGCAGCAGTAGACGCCGTGCTTTGAGCCGTCGTTGCGCCATCGAGAGGCTCCCAATCCGAGAAGGAAGCATCAGAGAGCAGCGTGCCTTTCGGCCCGAAAGTCTGGATGCGCGCCACCTGAAGGTTCGCGCGGTCAAACCAGATTTCCCGCAAGACTTCCAATTGGTAGCCGCCGCGTAGGACGGTCAGCACATAATAACGCCCTTGTTCGTTGTTGAATTCCCGCATGGTCACCGCTTCTTCCTTGCGAATTTCGGGCCAAAGCAGCGCGTCAAGCAAATGCTGCGGGCGGAGATTTTCGATGGGCTTCGTGCTATTGCGTTCCCCTGCCACCGATCCCACCAGAAATTTGTTTTTCGAGGGAATCGAGACGCGGAAAGTATCTCCGTCACTGGCCATATCGAATACGGTCTTTCCAATCACCGGAGCTTGCCCGATCATGCGGATTTCCGCGGCGCGCTCCGCGAGCAAAAAGGCTTTTACCTCGTGATACTCTTCGATGACGCCGCTATACCTCGAGCCAGCAGTGGGCTTGAGCTCCACGGTAGCATTCAGCGTTTTCATGTTCCGGGCGATGGCATTGTAGGCGGCGAGCAACTCTTCACGCGTGGCATCCTTCGCGGCGGGCCTTTCCCCCTGCGGAACGACGGTACGTCCGGTGATGGTTCGGCCGTGGCAGCCGCAAGAAATAGCCGCCAGTGTCGCCGAGAGCAGGCATGTCTGCACACATCGCATCAATAGGTTCCGCGCTTTCACACGTGAATCAAGCAATCTAACAACCAGTCGGAGGCCCGTCAATCGAGGCGGTGCGAACACGAAAATGTCTTCAGTTGGGCCGAGCAATGTGGACGTCAAATTTGTGGACCGCCGGCCGCACCCGCCGGATAATTTCGCTGGGCCAGAGAGTTTCGCTCAGAACTGTCACCCAGCCATCCTCTGGCTCGCAGACCGCGCAAAATGTGTAGCGCGCATAGGCGTGCTGGTAGGCGTCCAATCCGCGCTTCGAAAGGTCGCCCTCGAGAGCGGCATCGGCGGTTTGCACAGCGCTTCCCGCGCGGATGCCAAAAGTTTCGCCTTTGAAACGCTCGAAGAGTTGCTGCAACTCCTCCGCGCCAGACGAAGAAATCACAATGCAGCGCTCCGCCGCTTCCCGCCACGCAATTCCCCGCGTTTTGCAGAACTCTCGTACACGATCCAGGTGGCTGAAGAAATCCACAACAAACGCATCCTGGCCCGCCAGCGCCGGGAGAATTTCCGACCAAATCTCCGCGCCTTCTTTTCCGCGCACTGGCTCGCGGTTCTCGGTTTCGACCAATTCGAGCCCCACGGCTTTCACATCGTTGCCGAGGTCCATCGCTTGCACGTCCAGGGAGTAGGGCGGCAACTCGAGGGCGCCGCTGCCCATGGCCTGCGTACTCATTCTTCATCCTCGGAGTGCGGAAACTTCTGCTGAAAATCGGGCGAATGCTTGCGTACGTCCAGCCAATCGAAGAAGGAATCCGGAGTTTCCAGCCAAATGCGGAACCAACTGGCAATTTCGATTTTTTCCGCACGCTTTTGCGGTTCGACTTTGTTGTTGCGCGAAATCATTTCCGCGCGCCGCTTTCCGAGCCGGGCGACTTCCAGGACGCGCTCGACGGCAGCCTTTTCGCCATGTTCGCGAAACTTGCGCATCAACTCGTCCAGCCGCATGATGCTGACTTCCGCGTCCCCCAGCGTTTTGAAGTGCAGCAAATCTTCAAATTCCTCTTCGTATTGTTCTTCGGCTTCTTCCTGCATCGAGAGGAGAACTTTATGCCCGGCATCCTTCAATACATCGGCGATGTATTCGGGGCCGGTCTTGCCCGCTTCGCCGTGATCCGCAATCAGTCTTAACCGCAACTGCTCGATCTCCGCGGGTGTCCATTTCGGCGCGTTAATCTCGCGTGCGGTCTCCAGGATGAGCGCTTTTTTGTTTTTGAGAGCCTGGTTCATCGAGCTTTGCCCTTTTGCTGTTTGTCCTTGGTTAGCGCTGGTTTCGCTTGTTTCTTTTTCGCGGTTTGCGGCTTCGGCGGAGGTGGCGGCGGGTCCGCCGGAAGCCCGGCCAGCAGCCGCCGGTACTTCAACACATTTCGGTTGTGCTCCGCCAGCGTGGAGCTGAAAAAATGCCCCCTTTGCGTATTCGCCACAAAATACAAGAAACTCGTTTCCGCCGGATGCAGGGCCGCCCGTAGCGACGCTTCTCCCGGGTTTCCGATGGGACCAGGAGGAAGCCCGTAGTGTTCGTAAGTATTGTACGGCGAATCGAAAGCCAAATCCTTTCCGCTTAGCGAACCTTTGTATTGTCCCATGCGCTCCAGGCCGTAAATCACCGTGGGATCGCATTGCAGCCGCATCCTTGTTTTCAGCCGGTTGTCGAAAACGCTGGCCACCATGGGCCGCTCTTCCGGTTTGGGCGTTTCGCGTTCAACAAGAGAAGCGAGCGTCACCGTGCGCAAGCGTGCGGTGGGGCTTTGCGTATTTGAAATCGCCTGGCCTTGCGCATTGGTTGGCGCTTTCGTTCCGGGTTGTTCATTCGGAGCCGTTTGGCTGTTCGGATCAGAAGCAGAGATTCGCTTCCACTCGTCCTTAAACTTGTGCACCATCTCCGCGGTCAATTCGGTTGCGACGGGATGGCGCGGAAGTTCATAAGTAGCGGGGAAGAGAAAACCTTCGAGTGTCCGGGCTTCGGGAGCGAAATCGCGAATCAACGAGGGATCGCTCGCCGCGTAAAGGAAGTCGCCTGCCGGCATAAATTTGCCCGCTTCGAGGTCACGCGCGATGTCAAACATGGTTTCTCCCTCGCGGACAGTGAAAGGCTGCTGATAAATCTGGCCGGCGGCAATCTTCCAGAAGACGTCTCGCCCGGTCATCGGGTGATCGAAGAAGTATTCGCCAGCCTGCAAAGTGCGCTTTGGGTGGCGCCGCGAATAAATCTCAAAAGCCAGCTTGCTGCGCACCACGCTGCTGCGCTTCAGCAAATAGCCCACGTACCGGGGCGATGCCCCATGAGGGATTTCGACAAATACGCCTTCTGCCGGGAATTCCTGGTAGGGCTGGGTGATGCTGAACCACATCCACGCCGCGTAGCCCCCCGCAGCCAGCACGACAACAAGAATCAGGATCAGGAAATATTTCAATCCCGCCTCGCCCACACCTAGTGTTCGAATCTCAACGCTGTTCCGCCGGTTGCCCTTGCCGCCCGAGGTACTCCTTCAAAATAACGGCAGCTGCCACTGCATCTACGGTCGCCCTTTCCGACGCCTTTTTTTTCCTCACACTGCGGCCCGATTTTTCGGCGTGAAGGAATCTTCCCTGCGTTTCTTCAAGCAGACGCTCCGCTTCCCAACTGGTCAGGCGCTCGTCTACAAGCTCCACTGGCAGACCAATTTGCTTACGCACGCGGCGCGCAAAACGTTCCGCCTCTTCCGCCATTTCGCCGCGCGTGCCGTCGAGCTTGAGCGGCAGCCCCACAACAATTTGCTTCACGCTGTTCTCGCGGACGACTTCGCGTAGCCGCCGCATGTCTTCATTGCGGTTGACGCGCTCCATGGTGCTGAGCGGCTGGGCAACCTTCACGTTCGCGTCGGCAATGGCTAGTCCCATCCTCTCTCGCCCATAATCGATCGCCAGGATGGACCCTCTGACACACGGTTCAGTGCGCAAACCCTTCCTTTGCAGGGCATTTCCTTCTGGATTCATCCCTTCCAGTATAACGTGAGGATTGCTCATGCGCCGCTGCACGGTGCTTCATGCGTTAGTTCAACACGCAAACCACAAAAAGAAAGAGGGAACAGCCGACGGCCCAGGAAAAAGGCCGCGGACCAGGAGTTAGTGGTCGGGGCGCCGAGATTTGAACTCGGGACCTCCTGCGCCCAAGGCAGGCGCGCTACCAGGCTGCGCTACGCCCCGACATGAAGTGCAACATTGATTCTAAAGCACTTTCTAACTTTGCTCCAATCCGAACTCTTGCCAATCAGGCCCGGCTGGAGGGTACTTCAAAGTGCGACACATTTATGAGGGGCACCCTGCAAAAATAAGAGCCGCAAGGTGAAGCCAAAACCGGTTGCGGTACTAATAGCTCTCCGCTTGGGTTTACCCCTGGCTTGATGGTATTGAGGTCACCGCGTCGCCGCCAATTGAGGCACGCGGGACAGCTTTTGGAATTCTTCGTCGCTCAATTGCAGAGACGCTGCGGCAACATTCTCCTCAAGATGCTTGACCGATGATGTTCCCGGAATGGGCAGCATGATGGGGGACCGTTTCAGCAGCCAGGCAATCGCCACTTGGTGCTGGGTGGCTTGATGGGCCCTTGCGATTTGATCGAGGATCTGGCCCGCGACTCGGCCAGCCCCCAGCGGGAACCAGGGGATGAAGGCGATTCCATTGCGCTCACAATAATCCACCACATAATCCCACTCGCGATCGGCAAAGCTGTACCGGTTTTGCACGGAAACGATAGGAACGATCCGGCGTGCCCGTTCAATGTGCTCCTGCGTCACATTCGACAAGCCAACGAGCCGAATCTTCCCTTCGCTTTTAAGTTGCGCCAATGTTCCCACTGAGTCATCGAGAGATACGATTGGATCGGGGTGGTGCAGTTGATAGAGGTCAATACGCTCCAGTCGCAGCCTTTTTAAGCTGCCCTCGATTGCCTTTCGCAGATGCGCTGGAGTGGCATCGTGGGTCCACTGGTTGGGGCCCGGCCGGTTCCAGCCTCCCTTCGTCGCGATCACGAGATCCTTTGGATAAGGAAATAGCGCTTCCGCGATGAGCTCTTCATTCACATGGGGGCCGTAAGAATCTGCCGTGTCAATGAAATTCACGCCCAGCTCTGCCGCTCGTCGCAGAACTGATATGGCCTCAGGGCGGCTTTTGGGAGGTCCCCAGATGCCTTCTCCCGTGAGACGCATTGCCCCGAACCCAAGCCGATGGACGGAAACCTCTCCGCCGAGCGAAACACTTCCTGCCTGGCTTGCCAATGCTTCTCTTGCGTTCATAATCTCCTCCACAATTCTCAATGATTTCCGATACATCAGATTGTGCGTTTGATGCGAAAAGCACAAGCCTTAGCACGGACATTTTTACTTAATCCGCTCGATGCCAGGCAGCGCCAGTGTGGTATTCCGTGACTCCGTTTGCGACATTGGCCCGCCCTGCTTGAAGAAAACAGGGGCTCGACGTCACCCGAGTCGCGGTTCTGGAAGGATGCCTCGACGGATGAGATAAGCACAAGGATGCGGTTGCAAGGCAAGTTGGACCCTCAATCCACAGGCGGGGCGGTGGCGGACAAGAGTTGCGTGTCTTGGCGCAGCCGGGCTATGTCCTTGGTGGGCGCGCTGCCGAAGAAGCGGCTGTATTCTCGGCTGAATTGCGATGCGCTTAGATAACCCACGCGCTGACACGCGGCACTCGCGTCCATCATCGCCGACAACATGAGCCGTCGAGCTTCCTGGAGGCGCAGGACTTTTTGATAGTGCAACGGGCTCATCGTCGTGACCGACTTGAAATGCTCGTGGAACGAGGACGCACTCATGTGCGCCAGATCGGCCAGCTCTTCGACTCTCATGGGTTGCGCGTAATTGGCGCGCAGCCAGGAAATCGCTTTTGCCAGCCGGTGCACGCTCGACTCCACAAAGCCCATTTGCGCCACGCGAGGACCAATCCGGCTGCGCAGGAGCCGGATCAAAATCTCATCCACCACAAGCGGGGCGAGCAATTCCACGTCTCCCGGCTGCGCAAGACATTCCATCAATCGGGTCGCGGCGTTAACGATGCTTGGGTCGAGCGGAGCTACGTAAACGGCGCGCCTCTCTGGAACGGGAGGCAGGCCTTGCGGAAACACTTTCAAGACCAGCTCGGCAACTTTGTGCGGGTCGAGGTCCAACCTGAAACCAAGGTAAGGCTCAGAATAGCTCGCTTGCGTCACCTGGGCTCCAACAGGAAGAGCGACAGAGAACACCAGCATGCGCGTCGTATCGTACTCGTAGACCTCTTCTCCAACGATCACGCTCTTTGCCCCTTGCACGATGATGCACAAAGCAGGTAAATGGAGGGCATGCACGCAGTCCGCGTGGATTTGTGAATAGCGGCTGGCGTGCAAACCGGGGACGCTCAGGTCGAAGACGCCGTCGTGTGGAGCGTATGCAGCAATGCGCCGTGCCAACTTCGCGGTGTCTGGTTCGCTGGACCGCGCCACCTTTTCCTTCCGTCGCGACAACGCCATTTTGCCGTTGGTCTTCACCTGTTCGAAACACCTCTTTTTGCACGCATCTTGGCCTTCGCTCCATCTCGGCGGTCACTGCATCTCGGTGAGGACGGCCACATCGAACTTTGAGTAGTACTTCTTTACATCGCCGGCGCCGTACTTTTTGCGGAATTTCTCGACGACCGACGACACTTGTTTGGCGTCCGTGAGAGGAACAGCTTTGAATTTTCCCTCTGCCCCTCCGGCATCGATGCGAATCGTCGGATTCTTCAGCGCGTTCTTGTACCACTGTGTATCCGACCCGGACACTGGCAACAGATAGAGCTTCTCGTCTTCTGATACGAACCAGACCGGGTTTGTGATGGCCTTTCCCGATTTTCTTCCGGTCACTGTGATGTTGATTTCGCGGTTTCGCGAAAGGCGATCTGTTAAAGAGTCCTTCTTGGCCGCCATAAGTACTCCCGCTCCAACTAAATTGCCGCCATCGTTGGCGCGCGCATCCTGCTCTACTGCCTGTCAAAAACGACGTCGTCGTTCATATTGTGCTCCTGCTCACCCTTGCCCTTGAGCGTGCACGTGCGCGTATTCCCATCCTTGGAAACTCTGCAGGTAATGATCATCGTGACTTGGCCGTCCTTTTTCTGAATCATTTGCGGTGTGTGGGCGTCGATCCACTTGACCGATACCACGTCGGCCCACGAAACCCCTATCATCGGGTAGTCTTTTCCGTCGAACTTTGCGTTGAACTCAATATGAACTGGCTTCCCATCTGCGGCCGTTCCGTTGGCCTCAACCTTGTAGTGGGTCTCGTCTAATTCCACGGTCTCTATGAGATTTTTTGGCCCCGGTCCTGAGCTATGCTTCGACTTGACCGGATTCATCTTCCAAGTTTCCGAATGCTCGTTCGCACCTGCTTTGGCGGCAAAGGCGGGCGCCGCGACCAGCGATATCAGTATGAGAAGGATCTTCATGACTTTGAGAAAACTTCTTTTGCGACCGTCAAGGCATTCACTGCCGTGGGCCAGCCGGAATAAAACGCCAGGTGCGTGATTTCTTCGATCAATTCCTGTTTCTTAACGCCATTTTCCAGCGCCCTGTGCAGATGAAACCGCAACTGGTCAGTGCGGTTCAGAGCAACGAGCGCAGCTACGGTTGCTAGGCTGCGGTCGCGCTTAGAAAGTTCTTTGCGCTCCCAGATGTCTCCGAAAAGCACCTTGTCAGCTAATTCGGCAAACTTGGGAGCGAAATCGCCCCAGGCCTGTTGCGCTGCGGAAGGTTGTGCATTCATGTTTGTGTCTCCTGTCAATGAGATCTCTCGACTCTCCTTAGACGATACTGCCCATAATTTTTGAACCCCGCTAGCCCTGCTAATCGCTCAACGCCCCACCATTTTTTGCAGTTCTGCCGGGTACCGCGCGCCTTGCACGGCGATCTTTGAAGCCGCGGTTTCCAGTTGCCGAAGATCCTCAGGGGTAAGTTCAACCTTGGCGGCTCCGAGGTTCTCTTCGAGCCGAGGCAGCTTCGTCGTACCGGGGATTGGAACAATCCAAGGTTTCTGCGCAAGGAGCCAGGCGAGCGCGATTTGCGCAGGCGTCGCCTTTTTCTGTTGCGCGAACCGGCCAATCAGATCGACCATCGCCTGATTCGCTTTGCGGTTTTCCTCGGTAAAACGAGGAACGATATTGCGGAAGTCGGTCTTGTCGAACTTTGTATCCGCGTTGATCGCGCCAGTGAGAAAACCCTTGCCCAGCGGGCTGAACGGAACGAAGCCGATGCCGAGTTCCTCGAGCGTCGGAATGATTTCGGCTTCCGGCTCTTTAAACCACAGCGAATATTCGCTCTGCAGCGCCGCGACCGGCTGCACAGCGTGGGCCCGACGGATGGTCTTCACGCCCGCTTCCGATAGTCCGAAGTGCTTCACTTTGCCTTGCTGAATGAGGTCTTTCACTGCTCCTGCCACATCCTCAATCGGAACTTCTGGGTCTACGCGATGCTGATAGAACAAGTCGATCACATCGGTCTTGAGGCGCTTGAGCGAGGCCTCGGCGACCTCCTTGATGTGCGCAGGCCGACTGTCCAATCCAGCCTGCTTGCCGTTTTCGATTTTGAACCCGAACTTTGTGGCGATCACCACGCGGTCACGAAGCGGGGCCAGGGCTTCTCCCACGAGCTCCTCATTGGTGAAGGGACCGTACACTTCTGCCGTGTCGAAAAACGTAACGCCACGTTCGACGGCCGTTCGAATCAGAGCGATCATCTCTTTCTTGTCCGCGGCCGGACCATAGCCGTAGCTCATTCCCATACAGCCCAGTCCCATGGCCGAAACTTCCAAGCTGCTCTTTCCAAGTTTGCGCTTCTGCATTGTTTCTCCTGCAAGCCAGCACTCATAGCTGGCGCAATTCGTCCGCTGCCGGTCTAAAGATGCGAATCCGCTGGCTCGACGAAGAAAAGTGTAGCCTACCTGCCCTGCTGATGATTGCCTATTTCGATGAACTTCTTGCCTGATTCTCCGAAGTGAACTCACCAGAACGAGGCGCGCTTTCCTCATTTCCTTATACGCCGGAGGCATCCATGGCGGCGCTAAAGCACTATTACCGTGATCTCGGCGCGCAGCTGTGGGGCATTTACGGGTTGCGCGACGCGTACAATCCGGGTCAGGATTGGGTCTCTGACATTTTCATGGGATTAAACCAGGCTCCGATTACTGTCATGATTGAAAACTATCGAACCGGCTTGGTCTGGAAAAGCTTCATGTCCAATCCGGAAATCGGTGAAATGCTCAAAAAGCTCGAAGTGGAAACACGGAAGCAATAAGAGGAAAGGACCATGGCCGGACAAGACCTGCAACGCCGAGAAATGCTTCGCATCATGGCCACCGCTGCGGCTGCGTCCAAGTTTCAGGGATTCGCGAAATGGGCGTTCATTTGTTCGCATGACTCTTCGGCCGTTGAGCGGATCCGCCCGGAGAGCTATCAGCCCCTCTTCTTTTCTCCATCCGAATACGCCGTGGTGGAACGCCTCACCGAAATCATCATTCCAAGCGACACGACCCCCGGCGCGAAAGAGGCTGGCGTCGCGGAATTTGTGGACTTCATGGTGGCGCATGACACCGAACAACAATATCCCATGCGCTTGGGAATCAGTTGGCTGAACGCACACTGCGAGCGGCTGCTCGGAAAGTCGTTTATGGGCCTTTCTGAAACGCAGCGGGTGTCTGTTCTTGAGCCGTTGGCCTACAAAGCGAAATATCGAGAAGGCGAGGAAGACGGACGCAAATTCTTCGCGGCCATCAAGGAACTCACGGTCATGGGCTTTTACACCACGGAAATCGGTTACAAGGAAATTGACAATCCGGCGCTGAAGTTCTACGCCAAGTCGCCGGCTTGTCCGCACCCCAATGACCCTGAACACAAGCATTTGCCTCGGCCGAAATGGTGAGCCGCCATGCCAAAACAAATCTATGACGTGGTCGTGGTTGGAAGCGGCGCCGGTGGGGGCATGGCTATCAAGACGCTCTGCGAAGCCGGCCTTAAAGTTTGCTGCATCAACGCGGGGCGCAGGCTCGATCCTGCCAAAGACTTTCGCAATCACCGCAAACCGTGGCAGATGAAGTTTCGCGGCTTCGGCGATCCTGCCAAGCGCTCGGAATCCGTTGGTTACATGGACAGCGAATGGGTGCCGGGAGTATGGGAACACGAAATCCGGTACACGACGGCTCCCGGGACCGAGTGGACCTGGCCACGTTGCTGGGCCGTCGGCGGAAAAACCAACTTTTGGGGAAGGTCCTCTGCCCGTTTTGGCGATATTGATTTTCGCGCCGCTTCGCTCGATGGCTACGACGTGGATTGGCCGCTCACCTACGCGGAGATCGCTCCTTACTATTCCCGCGTCGAGCGCATGATTGGGGTCTCAAGCTCGGTCCAGAACCGGCCGAGCAACCCCGACGGCGAGTATTTGCCGCCGTTCAATTTCCGTTGTCTCGACCACATCTTGCAGAAGGGCGCGGAAAAGATTGGTGTCCCGTATCTCCATGACCGCATCGCGCAGCTCACCGTGGATCACGCCGGCCATCCCGCATGTCACTTTTGCGGTGCGTGTACGACCGGATGTGACACCGGCTCCTTTTTCTCCACGCCGTGGCGTTTCCTGCCGCTCGCCGAAGCTACCAGGAATCTCGAACTCCGCACCGACGCTCTGGCGAAAAATATTCTTGTGGATGAAAACGGAATTGCCAACGGGGTCGCATACATCGATCGCAAGACCAGGCAGGAGGTGGAAGTTTTTGGCCGTGCCGTCATCGTCGCAGCTACGAACGTGGAAACCGCGCGCATTTGGCTCAACTCGAAGTCGCGTCATTGGCCCACAGGCATTGCCAATTCCAGCGGCCAGCTGGGCCGTAATCTGTGCGATCACTTGTACGGCGAACCGGCTTCTGGCTATTTGCCTCAGCTCCTCGGTCAACCTAGCTTCCCCGACAGTGTTGGAGACAACACCATCGTGTGGATGCCCCGCTGGCAGAATTTGAAGGATCCCCGCGAAGAAAATTTCATTCGCGGTTATTCCGTGTATCCCGGAGGGGGCTGCGGCGAATACCCCTGGTACGCGGCGCAGGCCGAAGGTTTTGGCTCTTCCTACAAGCGCGAAGTCAAGCAGCGTTACCCGGCACCGGTGAGTTTCACGATTCAAGCTCCATCGTTGCGCCTGGACAGCAACTTTGTGGACATCGATCCGGAAGTGAAAGACGCTTACGGCATCCCCTGCGCGCGCATTCATTTTCAGTGGGACGAAAACGTCCTGAAAATGTGGGAACACTCGAAGCAGGTGTGCGCCGATTTGCTCCGTGCCGCCGGGGGTGTCGTCGAAGGCTCCGGCGATTCCCCGAACGTTCCCGGCTGGAGCCTCCACGATACGGGCACCTGCCGTATGGGCCACGATCCCAAGAAATTCGTCACCAACGCTTTCGGGCAGGCGCACGATGTCCCGAACTTGTACGCTTGCGATGCGAGTGTCTTCCTGAATTGCACTGATAAGACCACCACGATCAGCATCATGGCGTTCACTCTGCGTTCCTGCGAGCACTTACTCGAAAAGTTTCGCCGCGGAGACATCCAGCGCGCCTGAGCCGCCCAGTAACTGTTGCCAACAGAACCGCATCTATGTAACATAAAAATATGATATTGCGGCTGGTGGGTTTTTTTATTTTAGACTTCTTGTTGCTGCACGCTTCAACGAGTTTCATAGCTAAGGACCAAAAAGGAGAAGGAAAATGTCAGAATACAAACACCCCGAAGTTCTGGTTTCCACCGATTGGGCGGCGCAGAATCTGAACGCCCCCAAGACGCGTTTCGTCGAAGTGGATGTGGACACCACTGCGTACGACCAGGGCCACATCCCCGGCGCTGTGGGATGGAACTGGCAAACGCAACTACAGGACGGCATCCGCCGCGACTTGATTGACAAAGCCGCGCTCGAGAAGCTTCTCGGCGCTTCCGGCATCTCGAACGACACCGCCATCATTCTTTACGGCGACAACAACAACTGGTTCGCGGCGTACGCTTTTTGGCAGCTCAAGCTCTACGGCCACAAAGACGTGCGGCTTATCAACGGCGGCCGCAAGAAATGGCTTG
>QHYL01000187.1 GCA_003224105.1 Acidobacteriota bacterium
GTACTCGCTGACTTCATCCAGAGCGTGCGACCAGGTGTAAGCGAACTGGGTGCTTAGACCTCGCCAAGCCCTAGTCCGGAAAATGGTTTGTAATGCGTTGTAATTGGAGGTTCCGATGGTGTTGAGCTGAAGGATGTTGCCCATGGTCGGAAAGATGGTGTGGACCCCAGCAGCATTAGTTGGATTGATGTTGGATACGATATTCAGCTTGCGTCCCTGGCTGCCAACATACCCAATCTGGAATACTGCGGAGTTGCCAAGGCTTTTTTCAACCTGCAGGTTGTAGTTATAGAAATAGGGTGTCCGGAAGTTTGAACTGACTGAATAGGCACCCAATCCCTGAGGGTCGCCCGGAGCCGCGCAAAGAGGATCGCTGCAACTCTGGACGCCGGGGAAGATCGCCGCCCCTCCAGCTTGGACCGCATCCCAGTTATAGCCACTACGTGAGTAGGTGGAGACGGGGGTCGCGCCAAATGGGTTGCCCTGAATCCCTGAAGGTGCCGAGACGGGCGGCCGGAAATCGAGAAAGGGGTTCAGGTTAATCTGGTCATAGAAGACGCCCAACCCTCCGCGGACAACCAAGTCACCCTTCGCTGTGGGCTGATAAGCAAAGCCGAGGCGAGGAGCGAAATGGTTCTTGCCCGGGTTGAAGAGAGGATGACTGCCGTCCTGAACCAGAAATCCACTGCCAGAACCATTCAAGGCTCCAACAAAGTTGGCGATGTCCTTTTTGTCGCTTTGCATTGGACCAAAGTATTCATAGCGCAGACCATATTCAAGATTAAGCCTCTTAGTGATCTGCCACGAATCCTGGATGTACGCGTTGAAGGCGTTGACGTGCACCCAGCGTTCTGGATCACCAACGGCAATGGTTGAGCCGCAGGTGAAGCCATTGTTGATGTGGAGAGCATCGCTGCACGAAGAAACGTCGCCTGCGAGGAAGTCAGCCAAGGCACAAAGGAGGGGGCCGTTTACGCACGTAGGGCTTCCTGCCCAGGGGCCGGCCGATCCATCAAAGACGAACTTTCCCGTTCCGCGGCGGTGATAGAACTCATTGAGTTTCCCGTGGCGGAATTCGGCTCCGTAACGGAACTGGTGCTTCCCGACGCTGTAGGAAACGATGTCGGTAAAGTGCAAGGTGAGGTCGCTCCGGCCTTCGGGGGGAGTCAGACCAATCTGCTCAAATCCTCCCGATCCGCCCTTGGAAGGAGGCGCGATGACAATATTGGGAGCTCCGAGAATGGGCTGCCCGTGGTTGGTGGCGTCCGGGCTAAGGAATATTCCCATGGCCTTGGTATCGAAGCTGTTGTTGTTGTCGTGAAAAAGCTGGTTGAAGTAGCTGGCGCCAAAAAGGAACTGATTGGTCCACCGCGATGAGAACGTGGAGTTCAAGACTGCACCGTAGTTACCGTCGTGGAGCGGCGCCACTTCGAAGTAGTATGCGAGGTTCGAACTGGCCGTTCCCAGCGCCGGGCTGCCGCCCAATGGAGCAGTCTGGTTACCTTGGCCAATGATGGCGTGCAGAGAAAGATGGTGTTTGTCAGAGATCTGGTGATCGATTCGAGCTACGCCATTGTAGCTATACCCAAACTCGGCGCTGGGACTGAAGAAATTTCCAGGCGCCGCGGGCAAGCTTCCGATTATGCTCCTGGGCCAGAAACCGTTTGTTCCAATGGCGGTCTTCGATGCAGCGCTTTCGGTAACGCCATGTGCGGTAAGCACTGCCAAAGCTTGGTTCACCCAGGCATCCGAGGGTTCCGTTGCAATCCCGGAAAGACCAAATACGAAGTCGTTCTTCTCATAGGTGACAAAGGCAAATGTCTTGTTCTTGATAATCGGCCCCCCCGCGGAGAAGCCGTAGTTTTCGTTTCGCTCTCTCGGCGCCTTGGTGCCGGGTGCGGGAACAAAGAAGGGTGAAGGATCCCCAAAGGCTTCATTCCGGTTGTAATAATAAGCTGAACCGTGAATATCGTTGGTACCGGACTTCAGGACAATGTTGGCTGTGCCACCTGCGTTGCGCCCGCCTTCGGGTCCTGAGGAGGTTTGTACTGAAAATTCCTCAGTTGCATCAATAGGCAGAACGGTGCCGGCAATCCCTGACACACCACCCTGATTGATGGCCGGAATGTTGTGCCAGAAGTCGTTGTTGTCCACTCCGTTGATTTGCCAGTTGATCTGATTTGGCCGCGTGCCGTTGAGCGATCCGAAGCCGCCGACGTTGTAGCCGCCGAAACCCGGTGAGACGCCGATCATTTGCGTAAAGTCACGGCCATTCAGGGGAATGTTCTGCACCACGTCGTCAGGAATGGTCATCGTCTGTGTTTGCGTGGTGGTATCCAGCGTGAGAGCCGCAGCGGAAACTTCCACCGTGGTGGTCTGTTGCTGCAAGGTCAACTTCACTTGCAGTGTGTAGATTTGGCCCGCGCTAACTTCAACCTTGTCCACGGTGTAAGCTGGGAAACCCGTCGCGGTCACCGTGATTTTGTACTGGCCCAGTGGAATGTCCTGAAAGGCGAAGGCTCCGTCACTAGTAGTGGTGGTGGTGTGGTCGATCCCGGTGGCGATTTCCGTGGCCTTGACCGTGGCGTTGGGAACCGAGCCGCCCGATGGGTCGCTCACCGTTCCGTTGATGGAGCCACGGAAGGTCTGGGCGTTTGCGGCTACTGCAAGTGAGAATGCAATGAGAATTGCGATGACTAGGCGCTTCATAAATTCAATTTCCCCCTCTTCGAGATCAAGAACATGAACTGACAGCACCCGCGTCCCCCGGCAGGCCGGGGCACGTTGAATAGGAGTCAAGACCACTCAAAGACCAACTGTTGCTGGGAACCTCGGTGATTGAATCGAGATCCGTCATTCAGGACGAGCCCCCCGGACCAACTCGCCCCATCTCGGTTCAAGGATACCGGCACCTTGAAGACCAATATGGTTGATGGGTGGAGTTGTAACCCGCCCCGGCGTTTGGTGTCAAGAAGAATGAATTGGGGTGAAATACTCAAAGTTTGCGTGCGAAGGATTTGGGTGGCGGGGGAGAGAAAAAGCAAAAGAAAGAGCAGCGGGGTAAACCCGCTGCTACATGGGCTTCTTCCAGGGCGGGGCGAAGGTGACGGCAGGGCGCTCCAAGCTCTTCCATTGAAAAGCAAACGATCCGGAGAATGGCCACTCTCGCGGGTCGCTGACTAGGCTGGCGCGAACTGGGTTTTCGAAGATATAGGCTGCTGCAGCATCAAAGCTCTCACTGGAGCGAAGAATGTGATCGTAATAGTCGCGCTGCCAGAGATTGCGTATCCCCAAGGAGCGGGCACGAGCAGCAGCGGAGCCCTTGAATGCGCGAACCGCTTTTGCGAGATCAGATGATTCGGCTATAGAGACGGCCAGAATGTGACAATGGTCGGGCATGAAACAGTAGGCATAAATGGAAAAGCCGCAGGGACAAAACTGGGCGTTTAGCAGGGCAATCAGCAATTCGACCAATTGAGCGTCCGTGAAGAGTTTGCGGCGATGATCGGTACAGATGGTAAGAAAATAGCTCCGGGCACCCAGGTAGTAGGGACGTGAAAGCCGATGCCGAGGATGTTCTACTCTCACAGGCGCATCTTAGCGCGCCACGTAAATTACGCATAAGGAAATATGCCGAGCAGGAAAAATAGCGAGGTAAAAGAAAGAGCAACGGCGCAAAGAAAGAGTAAAGAAAGAGCAGCGGGGTAAACGCGCTGCTACAGGAGGAGAAAAGCATGGCCACGTTTGGATTGATTGAGTATAAGGATGCGAGCCCGCAAGTGCGCGCGGTTTACGACGACATCATGGCCACGCGGAAGACGGACTGGATCAATAATTTCTGGAAGGCCATCGCGCACGATCCGGCGCTGCTGAAGCGTACGTGGGAAAGCATCAAGGAGATTATGGCGCCGGGGGCGCTGGACCCGCTGACCAAGGAGCTGATTTATATGGCGGTGAGCGTGACGAACAATTGCACGTACTGCATCTATTCGCACACGGCGTCGGCGTTCGGCAAAGGGATGACGGAGGCGATGTTCAAGGAACTGCAGGCGGTGATCGGGATGGCGAACGAGACAAACAAGCTGGTGACCGGGTATCAGGTGGAAGTGGATGAGCGATTCAAGCCGCCGCTGCGAAGAAGTGGCGAGTGACGAGTGGCGAGTTTCGGGAATACGAAAATCGAAATTCGAAATACGAAAATCGAAACGCGAAATTCGATGATTGCAGAAGCGAAGGGAAACTGGAAACTCGAAGCTCGAAATATGAAATTCGGAAAATTCGGCCTGTACGCGGGGACAGGTGTTCAAAAGCGAAAAGGGGTACGCGCGTACTATGGTTGGGGCCTCGTGCGGAAGCGGAAGATATAAAGATATAAAAGGTAGCCCAAATGCCCAAAAGCTTCCCCTGCTTGCCCCTATGGCGGGGAGGCAGCAGCAAGCCGCAACAGCTTTTTGGGGCGGGCGAGCCGCAAAATTCTGCTTCGCGGATGTGCACGAAATGGCCCCCATCACCAAGGATTCCGACACACTGACAGCTCCGGAAAGCCCGGCACGCTCGGGATCGGCTGGACCGTCGTCCGCGGAATCCCCCGTCAAAGCGCAGCCGGTGGCGCTGGAAATCCCTATCCTGGTGAATGGAGCGCGCACGGCGGAAGGAAGCGACAAGCGCGAACCTTTTTCCGAGTCCACCAAGACGGTGATGGTTTTCGGGTCGGGCGCGGTGATTCGACTGACGTCCGCGATGGCGCCGGGACAACTGCTGTTCCTAACCAACGAGCGCACAAAAAAAGAAGTGGTGTGCCAGGTGGTGAAGTCGAAGAATTACCGCAGCGCAAGCGGGTACGTGGAACTGGAGTTTACCGAGCCGGCGGTGGGATTTTGGGGCATGCGTTTTCCAGGAGACCGGATTGGTCCGGGGCCGCAAGCCGCGCCGGCGGAGACTCGTACGCCTGCGACGGGGAGTGGAGCGCCAGCGCCCGTGCCTGTGCGTCCGGCGGCGCCCAAAACAGAGCAGCCGGCGGCAAGCAGCGCGCCGAGCGCGAACGTGAATGCGGCGAGACCGTCTGCTCCGGCACCTTCCGTTGTGAAGCCAGGGCCGTCCACGATAAACAGCTCCTCCGCCGTTCCGGCAGCGCTTGATGCCACTGGGTTGCCTGGCGCTGCAAAAGCCAAGGCCGATGCGAGTGCTCCTGCGGCTTCGGATCCTATTACAACGCCACCTGGAGCGGATACGCCGCTGGTTGAACCATGGTTGAAGAAGCGCGAGCCGGCTCCGCGGGCGTCCGCGGCGGCGCCGAGTGTGGCTCGCCCAACTCCTCAAGCGCCTACCGCAAAACCGGCAGAGCCGGAATCGAGCCCTACGCCAACGCGCAGTTTTGCTTCGGAGCGCCCGTCGGACAAGCGCGCTTCCCTTTTTGCGCCGGTGGAGGCGCCCGCAAACCTGGCGAACGTTGATTTGTCGAGCCTTGCACCCTTTTTCGAAGTGAAACCCGCGGCGGCTGATGTGCCTGCGGCGCCGCCGAAGGCAACGGCAGCCAGCGAGCCCGAAACGGAGGAGTTGAAGCAGCAGACCGCGCGCTTGCAAGACGAGCTGGCGACAATGCAGTTTGCCGAAGCGGCATCGAGTTCGACGGTGAAGGCGGAAGCTGAAAAGCTTGAGGCAAAGCCGGTGGCCGAGAAGCCTGTGACTCCAGAGGTGGACACGCCGTCCTTTCCGCTGACCGAGCAGTCGATCGCGACGCTGAAAACAGAGCTGGTCCACGAAAACGCCGTGCGGCTGCTGGAAAGTCCCGAGCCGAGCGATGCGACCCCGATCTTGCTGGACTTGTCAAAGCTGGACGAGGCTTTGAAGGTTGAGCCTCCCGCGGTAATTCCCCCTCCTTACGCAACAATTCCTGCTTTGGAGTTGCTGGAGCAGGAGGAGATGAAGATACCCGCGTGGCTCGAACCGCTAGCGCGCAATACTTCAGCGCCTTCTTCGACACAGGAACTGGTTCTTCGAGAAAAAACCAAGCGCCGCGCGGAGCAACCGCCGTTGCAGGAATTGGTGGCGCCGCTCGTGGCACCGGCAGAAGAACGGGGAGCCGTCGAGTCGCGCGTTCCTCAGTTTGGAAGCGCATTGCCATTTCAAGATGGGAAAAGCGACCGGAGAAGTGCGCCGAAGAAATCCGGGAAAGGGATGCTGCTTGGAGGAATAGCAGCGGGAATGCTGGCGTTGGCGGGCGGCGGCTGGTGGTACATGAATCAGCAGGCCTCGGGAACTCGTACAAGTAATGGGGGCGCGGGGTCGACCGCCGCTTCGGGGCCCCAAGACTTGCAGACGAGCGCCATCAGGGAATCTGTGCTGGGGACGACTCCTGCACGTCAAACGGATGCTGCGACTTCGGAAGTAAAGGCCGCCAATTCGAATGCGCCGAGCAGCCTGGCAAGCAATGCTTCTAATCCAGCTCCAGCAACCCGCGGCCCGCAAAGTAGCGCAGGGGCTTTGAATGGGGGCAATGTGGTCGCAAAGGCCGACTCCACGGAGCCGGAACCTGTTCAAGCGGTGGAGAAGAAATCGACACTCGGAGAGGTCCATCTGGCAGCGCCTAAGATTGCACAGAAACGAACGGTGCAAGCCGGAGCGGCCCCGGATGCAGGGGTTTTAAGCGAAGAGCAGCCAGCAGATAACGCAGATTCACTGGGTGGATTAGCCGTTGCGAGCAATCAACCAGCTTCGCCAGCGGCTCCGCTGGCGGTTGGCGGAGATGTGAAGCAAGCAAAATTGATTTCGTCCGTGCAGCCTGCGTACCCGGCGATGGCGAAGACGGAGCGCATTTCCGGGGCGGTCGCGATTGACGCGCTTATCGACGCCAATGGGCGCGTCACGACGATGAAGGTGATCTCCGGACCGACGCTGCTGCAAGAGGCGGCCAAGGATGCGTTAAAGCAGTGGAAATACGAGCCGGCAACACTGGACGGCAAAGCCGTGCCGATGCACCTGACGGTCACCCTACAATTCCGGCTGCAAGAATAACGACCTCGTATCTTCAATCAATACGAACAAGGTTGGCCGGGCGTTGAAAGCCGTGTAGCTTGCGGGATAAACAACAGGTTCGTATACTGGCGGCCCGGCCAAATGGCAAATCTGGCGGTGGGGTAAACCGCCGTAGTTACCTCCCTTTGGCCCCGAATTCACCCTGTGAAACATTCACAGGACGAATTGTGCAAGGACCTGTTTTGAGAGAACGGAATCAGCATT
Organism: Acidobacteriota bacterium; assembly: GCA_003224105.1. Classification (GTDB taxonomy): domain Bacteria; phylum Acidobacteriota; class Terriglobia; order Acidiferrales; family UBA7541; genus Acidiferrum. The sequence goes on from QHYL01000187.1 coordinate 7,240, forward strand.
GCGCCAGCTGTTGAAACTCTGTTCCCCGCGGAACAAGGGGGAATGCTGCGCGCTGGAGAATGATAGAGAATATGGAAGTCAGCGAAGGAGAGTTTTGCATGTCGGAAGCCGTGATGCCGGAAGAGATGAATGTCTACCAAAACGCGGAAGCGCGTTTTGAGGTGGCGGCGAGCAAGCTGGGCCTGGAGCAGGGCCTGTACCGTTTCCTGAAATGGCCGAGCAAGGAAATCACGCTGTATATCCCGGTGGGGATGGATAACGGGCAACTGGAGGTTTTTACCGGCTACCGGGTGCTGCATTCCAACGTGCGCGGACCTGGGAAAGGCGGGATCCGCTTTGCTCCGGACGTTTCGATAGATGAAGTGCGCGCGCTGGCGACGTGGATGACGTGGAAATGCGCGGTGGTGAACATTCCGTTCGGGGGCGCGAAAGGGGGAGTGATTTGCGATCCGCGCAAATTGTCGCGGGGAGAATTGGAGCGCCTGACGCGGCGCTATACCGCGGAACTTGCTGTTTGGCTCGGACCCGAGCGAGACATCCCCGCGCCGGACGTGGGCACGGGCGAACAAACGATGGCGTGGGTGATGGACACCTACGCGATGCACGTGGGGCAAGCCACGACGGCGGTGGTGACAGGAAAACCGATTGAGCTGGGTGGATCCCGCGGAAGGCGCGAAGCCACGGGCCGCGGCGTGATGATGTGCTGCGACAAGGCGCTGGCCAAGGTTGGTTTGAAGAAACAAGGCTGCCGCGTGGTCGTGCAAGGTTTTGGCAATGTCGGCTCGATGGCGGCGGAGCTGATGCAAAAGGCCGGGTACAAAATCGTCGGGCTGGCTGATATCGGCGGCGGGCTCTACAACGAGAAGGGCTTCGACGTACCGAAAGTGATTGACTGGGTGTACACGCAGAAGAAGACGCTGCAGAGTTTTCCCGGAGGCGGAACAAAGATGTCCGCCCGCGACGTGCTCTTCCAGCCGTGCGACATTGCCATCCCCGCGGCCATTGAAAACCAGATCACCGAGAAAAATGCGCACCAAGTTCAAGCCAAGATTCTTTGCGAAGGGGCAAACGGGCCAACCACCTGGCAGGCCGACACTATTATCGATTCCAAGGGTATCTTCACCATACCGGATATTCTGGGGAATGCCGGCGGTGTAACGGTGAGCTATTTCGAATGGGTGCAAGACCGGCAGGGATTCTTCTGGCGGGAGAGCGAAGTGAACGAGCGGCTGCTGGATTTCATGGAGAATGCGTTCGATGAAGTGGTGCGGTACGCCGAGGCGCACAAGGTCAACAACCGCATCGCGGCGTACATGCTGGCGATCGACCGAGTGGCTACGGTGCTGAAACTGCGCGGCATTTATGCCTAGAGACGCCGATTTTTTGAACGACACTGGATTCTTAGGACGTTTTGTAATAGTTTCTTTTCGCTGACGCTGGTTCCAGGGAACTGGCGGGCCATTTCGTAAGTCCCCGCGGAGTGTGCCTGAAGTAATTTGGAAGGAAACGGCGCGGCCGCTTTCCGCGCCAGGAAGGAGTCCGCCCTTGACCCCGGACTCGCTTTTACCAGGCCACGCAAAAACCGAGGCGCAACACGCCCGGGACATCTGTGTCGCCGGCCGGTGGATGTATGAGCGCGAATACATCGTCGCGTGCGAAGGCAATCTGTCTGTGCGGCTGGCC
>QHYL01000678.1 GCA_003224105.1 Acidobacteriota bacterium
GGATGAGTTTAGCGGCAAGCAACCGCTCGCCTCTTTCGCCGCCAGGAAGTAAGTTATCAAGCACTGGAAGAAACCTGGTCGCGCACTTTATAGAGCCCGAGAGCGCCGGCGAAAATAGTCGCCAACTCATTAAATCAAAGGGCGTTAGCTGCATTCCTGCAAGCGCTCCCAAAAATTGATTTGATTTAGCCTGCCCGTTGCATTACTTTTGGCCCACTCCGGCGTCTGACAAGGCAGCGGAGTGCGTGGGGGAGTCTCGGGGGATCCAATCTGCGAATTCATTCTTTCCCTTTGACTTAGCACCTGTTTGTTGCAACATACGTTGCCGCAGCATCCCGGGAGCCCGCTGCGCCCAACGGGGTTTCCCTGCTTGCCAAAGGGCCCTCGCCTCGCGTCAGGAATAAACCCGGGAAGTTGCGTTTGGAAGCAGTTGAGGAGGGGAAATGAGAAAGCTCAGGCTATCTATATTCGTTTTCGTCGCCCTGGTGGTGATGCTCATTCCGAGTTTGACCATGGGGCAGGTGGCCACCACGGGGAAAATCGCCGGAGTGGTCACGGATTCTTCAGGCGCCGCTGTGCCGAATGCCACGGTCACAGTCAAAAGCACTGCGCTGATGGCGGAACGCACTACCACTGCTGGTGCAGACGGCGCATACCTTTTTGATCTTCTGCCGCCCGGCACATACGAGGTTACGGTGACCTCAAAGGGATTCAAAGGTTTCAGCGAAACAGGTGTGGTGCTCACCGCGGGCTTCACGGCGACCATCAACGCAAAACTACAAGTGGGAGAAGTCACCGACGTAGTGAGGGTTGAAGGCGAGCCAGTCGTCGATTTGCAGAACAATCAAACATCGACCACGTTTGACCAGAACCTGCTTCAGGACATTCCTAGCGGCCGCGATCCATGGTCCACAGTGGCGCAAATGCCCGGGGCAACCTTGGATCGGTTTGACGTTGGGGGCAATCAAAGCATGCAGCAGTCAACCATGCAGGTGCACGGAAGCACGCCGGGGGAGCAGGTGTTCAGTTTCAACGGCCTCGATTTGAACTGGCCGGGAGCCAACGGAGGTTATACCCAGTTCTACACAAATCATGACTCCTTCCAGGAATTCCAGGTGGTATCGGACAGCACGCCTGGGTCAGTTTCGATCAGCGGAATCTACATGAACATGGTGACCAAGTCAGGCTCCAACGACTTGCACGGAAATCTAGCTGCCTATTACAGCACACACGGCCTGGAAGCGGGCACGCAGTTTCCTACGTATCAAGGCAACCCAGTCAGAGCAGGATCGCCAACGGTGATGCTCCGCGACACAACCGCGAGCGCCGGCGGGCCGCTCATCAAGGACCGGTGGTGGCTTTTCGGATCGTATCGGCGTTACGACCTTCGTTCGATTTTTCTGGCCGTCGTAGATAAGAACGGAAACCCAATCGCAGATCCGAACCACCAGACCAATACGGACTTGCGCAGCGACTGGCAGCTAAATGCCAAGAATAGGCTGAGCTTCATCTGGCTATACAACGAACAGAACCGGTTCTTCCGCCGGGATTCGGCATTGGTGAGCCCCGAGGCTTCCTGGCGTCAGATCGAGCCTGCTTACATTTTGCAGGCGCTATGGACTAGCCAGATTACCAATAACCTGCTTCTCGATGTTCGTGTCGGATACAACAAGGAAGTATTTCCTCTAGGGCCTCAGCTAGGAGTCCTGCCCACGGACTTCAATCACACGGACCGCGTCACGGGAACGCAAACAGGAGCTGCGCAGAGCTATTTCTCCAATCCTGCGTGGCTGTTAAAAATTGCTGCGGGCGCCTCCTGGTACAAGGGCGGGTTCCACGGCACTCATAATTTCAAGTTTGGATTCGAATGGGGCGACAACTACAACCCGTACATTCAGACTGTGAACCAGGGTATCAACGCGTTTTACGATAACGGTGTTCCAGCGCAAGTCACCGCGTTCAATACGCCCTTCACCGCAAAGTCTTATTTCCATGATAGCAGCTTCTATGCACAGGACGCGTGGACCTTCCGGCAGAGGTTTACGTTCAACCTGGGCCTCCGTTTCGATCGCTTCATCGGCTTCTACCCCAAGGAAACGAGCGACCCCAACTTAACTTTCCCCGACCTTTTCCCGCCTCAAACTTTTCCGGCATCGGGCAATATCGTCGGCTGGAACAACGTTTCCCCACGCTTGGGGCTGGCACTGGACGTAACAGGTCGCGGCACTTCCGTTCTGCGCCTGAGTTATGGGCGCTTCTACAAGATGGAAGGAACGGGGTTGATCGAGACGGTAAACCCGGTGGGATTCAGCAGCCAGACATTCATTTGGGGACCTTTCTCGCCGGGTTGCACCCATTGTGATGCAAACAACGACGGCATTCCTCAAGTGAGCGAATGGAAGGTAGGTAATCCTATCGCGCAGTCCGGCGGGGCAGTGGGCACACACATCGATCCAAATCTAAGCCGACCCTACACCGACTCGGTCAGCGCCAGCTACGAACAACAGGTCTGGCAGGATCTGCG
>QHYL01000679.1 GCA_003224105.1 Acidobacteriota bacterium
AGGAACTCTTGCTTCAGTCACAGGCGACCGACCAGTGGGCCTACTATCAGGCGAAGAACAGCCGCTATCACTTGATGCAGAACACGGCGGACCTGATGGAGATAATGAATCCTCCAGATAAAGAGAAAGCCGGCGCAAAACTTAAAAAGTACGAGAGCGAGATTGCGCGCTACGACAGCGATAAAGAGGACATCAGCGAAAAAGCGAAAGAGCTGGAGAAAGACCGCGACCTCGTCAGCCGGCGCGCGAACCGCTATGACGGGGGAGAAGCGTTTTTGGAGATTGGCCTGGTCATCTGTTCCATTACAATGCTCACCAAGCGCAAAGGATTCTGGTTCGCGGGGATGCTTCTGGGCGCAGGTGGCGTTGTGCTGGCGGCAACTGGCCTGCTTTTGCGATGATCACGCGCGGGCGGGGGGCTGCGAGCCTCGCAGCAGCGCGATTTCGTGGGCCAGACTTTCCATTTTGCCGAGCAATTCCTGGTGACGCACGTCCTCGACCCCTGGCTTCTTGCCGATAAACGTCATTGTCCCTCCCGGCTCCAGGACGCATTGTTCGACTTCGGAGAGCGAGGCGAACCCCTGCTTGTGAGCGGCGGCTTGCAACTGCGGCATGGTGATCAATTCCTTCTTCAAATGCTGCGTGCGGACTTTTCCGTTTTCGACCAGGACATCGGCCCTTCCTTCGACCATTTGGTCGAGCTTCCGGTGATCGTAGAGAAATCGCACGACCAGATAATTGGTGACCAGCAGGGAAGTGGCGCCGATGATTCCCCCCACGACGGTGTTGTCGTCGCCGATGATGGCGTTCTGCACGGTGTTGGACAGCGTCAGAAGCACGACGAGGTCGAAAGGGTTTAGCTGGACGAGTTCGCGCTTCCCGGACAGCCTCAGGCTGATCACCAGGAAAGCGTAGATCACGATGGGGCGCAGAATTTTCTCCAGCAGGGGAATCGCCAAAACGAACATGTCTTTCCAAATGTCATGCATTGCGCAAAAGCCTCCTTAAAGAATCACGAACCAATATCGCACAACCCAAAAACTTCGGACAAAAAGAACTGCGAAAGCAAATCCGCTGTGCTTTTTGTTTCAAGAGCGGGCAAGTTGCAGCTGCTGGATATCGTGTCCCGTCATTCATTGGTGACAGGATTCAGAGCATTCCCGCCCAGGGAAACTGAAACCTCATATCATAGAAAGAGCTAGTCCCTCCATGAGCAAGGACGGATCGGCAAGCGAAAGCATTTAGAGTAGCGAGGATAATTTTCGCTGGCGGCGTGACAAGTTCGGAGGGCGTCGCGAGCGACAATCCTATGCCACAGCCTCCCATTCCTGAGATAAGCACGACGATCAACCCCGAGCAGCTCGCCGCGCTGCTTCGCCGGATGGAGTCGGAGCGGCAGGTCATCGCCGAGATTGTTCACGCGCTGAATCAGACCGCAAACTTGGATGAACTGCTCGCAGGAATCCATCAAGCACTAAAGAAGGTCCTTCCGGCGGAGAATTGCTTCGTCGCGTTGCATGATTCTGCGACAGACACTTTCTCGTTTCCTTTTTTTGTGGATGAAGTGGATGTTGCTCCTCCTTCACCACAGAGAGTTGGGCACAGTTGCACTGCCTACGTTTTTCGCAAGGGAATCCCGATGCTCATTCCGCAAAGCGAATTTGACCGGCTTGCGGCGGAAGGGGAAGTGGAGCTGGTCGGAGCCCCGGCGCCTGGCTGGCTGGGCGTTCCACTCCAGACGCCGAACGAGACGATCGGTGTGCTCGTGGTGCAGCACTATGAGAGCGCAAAAGCGTATGACCAGCGCGACCTGGAGTTCCTGAATTCCGTGGGCGGGCACATCGCCTTGGCCATTGAGCGGCGGCGCGCCGAAGATGCCCTGCGCAAAAATGAAGAGATGTTCCGGCTGCTGTTCAGCCACAACCCGCTTCCCACCTGGGTGATTGACCGGGAAACTTTGAACTTTTTAGAAGTGAACGAAGCGGCCGTTCGCGCTTACGGATACTCGCTGGAAGAATTCAAGAACATGACGATCCTTGATTTCCAGACAGAAGACGAAAAAATCAAGAGGCCCAACGACCTCGAGGAAAATCGCGGAGACGGACTCTACCGTGGGCACTGGAAGCACCGGAAGAAAGACGGGAAAACCATTGAGGTGGAGACTACCGTTCATGAGTTGGAGTATTCAGGAAAGAGAGTCCGCCTAA
>QHYL01000680.1 GCA_003224105.1 Acidobacteriota bacterium
ATCAGCCGCAGCAAATAGAAGTCTTCCGGCGGCGCCTGCTTGGCTAGCTTTTCCAGCATTTCCGGCTTGGCATCGGCACTCAGCACTAGCCCGATTTTTTCATCCCACGCCACATTGATTTGGTTCAACTCCCGCGTGCGCGCGTGAATCAGCTCTTCGAGTATGCGGCGCTCCTGCTGCCGCCGCGCGATCGGCAAATCCGTGCCCTCCAGAGAATCGAGAACGCGAAGAAGGTGCTGCCTCTCCCCGAAAACAATCTGGGAAGTCCGGGAGACCAGACCCTTCTCTTTCTCCTTATGCTGCACCAAGTCGGACCGTCGCATCGCTAAGTCGCTCCACACCGATTCCCCAACGCTGCTTGAGGTGTCCAGCATCTCTAGTTGCATTTGGATCTTGCTCCTTGCAATGCAAATTAGGGCTGGTCTGGTGGCTCACGAATTATGTTCTGCGAGGGCTACAGGGTAAAGTTTGGTGGAAGCCGATGTGTCCGAAGCGCCAATCCGCTTTAGTACCAGTCCGCTTTGCAAGGGCAATCGCGCCGGAAACCTCAGGAAATCGCCTGGTTTCGTGAAATCTCGAGTGACCAAGCTCGCGCTAAGCTCGCGGCGGCTCTTTGGCCTTGCGCAACTCTTCCATCACGGACTGCACGAGTTCTTTGGCGTGGACCAATTCCTGGCTAATCATGCGCAAATCCATCGCCGGCACCGCCGGATTCCGCTGGCTCGTGCAGTACACGCCGTGCTGTCCCGCCAGAACCAGCGCGTTGGTGATGCGGTCGAGCGAAACGGCCAGCCGCCCGCGTTCGCGGCCAAACATCTGCTCGTAGTGTTCCAGCTCTTCTTTATGTTCTTGAAATGCCGTCATCTTCTTTCCCCGCGCGAACGCTTCGCTGTGCCGTCCGGGTTCTTCTTTCACTCCGGCCGCAAGAACGGATTCACTTGGCGCTCCTGGCCGATGGTGGTCATCGGCCCATGGCCCGGATGCACGATGGTCGCGTCCGGCAACTGCATCAATTTGCTACGCAGTGAGTCCATGATTTCTTCCATCGAGCCACCCCACAAATCCGTGCGGCCGATGCTGCCTTTGAAAAGGGTGTCCCCCGAGAGCAACTGCGGCGCGCGAATTTCGGTCTTCTCGGAACCCATCCTTTCGGCTTCGCCGCTTTTGGAGGCGCTTCCGTTTTCAGCATTCCGAGCATCGCCCTCCGCGCCGGCTTCCGCTTCCATTTTGATGCCCTTGTCCGTCAGAGTAATTTTTCCGGCATCGTTCGGAAGATATAGCGAGACGCTCCCCGGCGTGTGTCCTGGGGTGTGGATCACTTGAGCCTCGAGCGATCCCCAGCGAAGAACGTCGCCTTCCTTCAGCAGTTGATCCACTTCCGTCAAAT
>QHYL01000681.1 GCA_003224105.1 Acidobacteriota bacterium
TATTACCGAGCATGGCGAGCGGTTGGCGAGGGTAGCAACGAGCGGTTTACACCTTACCGATGATCTGAAGGCCCGTATCCTCAGTACTTTCCTGACGCTGATGAACCTGCGCGAAAATCTGGATCGCTCGAATATGCGAAGTTCGTTCGGCCGCTCCGGACACCCCCGCTGAACCTCTAATTCCCAAGCAGACCTGGAGAGAGCGACTAAGCTCCCAAATAACGCGCGTAGAGAGTGCGTGCCACAGCTGGGTCGTTTGTGCCTTTCAGAATGGCCCGGCCATCCGCAAACACCGTCATTTCATAAGGTGCGACGCGAAAGTGAATCAAGAAATCGTTCTGCCGAACGGCTTTGACCACACGTTGCAACCGAAGAGCAAGTTCCGAAAGATTAAGAGCGCGGCTCCGCTCGTGAATCTGCACCGAATCACGGCCGCAGAGCGTGATATGCGGCTGAGCCTCCCCTCCCAGATAGGTGTAATCGTGCTTTGCGCAGGCCCGGCATTCCGCATTCCGCGCAAGGCGAATCGACTGCATGCGGCCCGTCCAAACATCGCAGGAAAGCAACCGCCCGTGCAGCGCCTCGGGGTGACCAGTCAGAATCTTCAGCGCCTCCGCGACCTGCCAGGAGGCGATAAGGTTCACGATAGGGCCGAGCACGCCGATAGTGTCGCAGGTCTCCTCCAGGGAATGCGAAGACTTCCCGGATTCCAAAAGGCAGGCCAGACAGGCCGTGATTCCCGGCTGGATGGTCATGGTCAGACCGTAGCTGGCAACTCCCGCCGCGTAGATCCAGGGCTGCCCGGACTTCACCGCGAAGTCATTAATCAGGAAGCGGGTTTCAAAATTATCCGTCCCGTCGACGATAAGGTCGCAGCCGGAAAGGAGCTGTTCGGCATTCCGCGGAGTAAGATCCGCCACAACTCCTTTCACATCAACGCCTGAATTGATGGAGCGCAGTTTCTGCTCCGCGGCAACGGCCTTAGGCAGGGCGTCTCGGGCATCAGATTCGTCAAACAGTGTCTGCCGCTGAAGGTTCGAGGGCTCAACGAAGTCTCTGTCAATAATCTTAACGGAACCGACTCCCGCGCGAATGAGCAGGTTAGCGGCAGCAGCTCCAATCGCTCCGCAGCCGGCGATGGTCGCCCGCGACGCCAGCAGGCGGCGCTGCCCTTCGGGGCCAATCCCCGCAAAGAGCATCTGACGCGAGTATTTTTCAAGGAAAGAATCGTTCACGGATGGTGTGATCCCAACTGGCCTGTCAGGCAGGCCTCCCAAGTAACATCATAGCGCCAAAGGGCAGAGGGGAGGCAACGCCGCTGTGCTACGCTTTCGTCTGAACCAAAGAAAGCATGAAATTGCGCCTCATGACGATGTGGGGGATTGTCGCGTTTACGCTCCTCTCGGGAGCGGCGCCAATCCATTCTCAGTCGCCGGTGCAGGGGGCTCCTTCCGAGAAAGCTGGCAGCGAGCCAATAGTCGTTGCGGTGCGCATTGTTCGCGAGTCGGACGGACGGGTCCTTGCGGAATCCCCCTCAGGCCTCTCCGTCGAAATTGGCAAGCCGCTGGATCGCGAAAGAGTGGCTGAAAGTCTGCGGGCGCTTTATAAGACCGGAGATTATGCGGACCTGAAGGCTGTGGTAACGCCAGTAACCGATGGTATCCGGCTGGACCTTGTGGCCCGGGAAAACCTGTTCTTCAACCTAGTGCGCCTCGAAGGATTGGCGCCCCCGCCCACCGAAGCGTCCGCCGCCGCCGCCATGCAGATTGGCCTGGGGCAAACCTACCGAAAGCAAATTGTGGACGAAGCGCTGGAACGGCTGCGAGAGACTCTTCGCGAAGAGGGCTTGTACCAAGCGGAAGCTTCCGCAGAAGCGTTGCCTCACGCGGACACGCACCAAATGGATATTGTCGTTCACGTGAAACCGGGACCGCGCGCGCACGTTTCCGGCATCCAATTAAAGAATGATACGGCATACAAAGACGCGAACATCCTGTCGCGGTTCAAGATGAAACCCGGTCAGGACATCACCTCGGCGCGGCTCCAGCGCGGGATCGAGCGCGTCAGGAAATTCCTGGCGAAACGGGGGCATCTTAGCTCTCGAGTCACAATCCGGCGAGGCGACTACGACGCGGCAAAGAACGCCGTCCCGATTTTCCTCGAAGCAACACAAGGGCCGCGCGTAGAAGT
>QHYL01000699.1 GCA_003224105.1 Acidobacteriota bacterium
GCTTTGCCCGTCGACGGTTTGCAAAGAATTAGTTAGCCCGGCTCACAAACCCTCATCCCTCACAATGCAAACCCCGCTCTGGTTTCAGGGCGGGGTTTGTACTTTGGGGAAGCATTCAGTTCTCATGAATTTCCGCGATTGCGCAAGAAAAGAATCATAAGAAGACAAACTTTGAGCCGATGCCTCTCCATATTATTGAAAATGCATGAGTTCTGCGGATCGTTTTCTGGAATGTAAATTGCTCATAGCAGAAGCGAGGCACTGGAGTTTAGGCAATTGTCAGTGAGGGAGACCATGTCCAAGAGATCACTCAGTTTGGCAGTATTTGCCTGCATCGCGCTTGCGCTTACGTTCTCGGCTAGGGCGAAGGCCGATACGGTCTATGTCGACGGCAGTTATGCGTTCGCAAATGGCGGTTATGGGATTCCACCGTATGGGGGAACTCTGAATGGCCAGAGTGCGCAGTTCTTCTGCGTGGATTTCTCGACGCCCATCTATGCAGGTCAATCCTGGCAAGCGAACGTCACGAGCCTCACGGGATCCAGCTTTTCACTGACTCGCCTGGGGAACCAAACTACATATTTGGAAATGGCGTGGCTGGTTACTCAGATGATGAGCACTACCAATCAACTGCAGCAGGCCAAAGATCAGTATGCAATCTGGAGCTTCACGGGTGGCCCAAATCCTTATGGGACGAACAGCTCGATGATTGCTGCGGCTTTGGCAGCCGTCCAAAATGGGTTTACGGGGGCGGGATGGGAGATTTTGACGCCTACGGGAGCGGCCGGGCAGGAATTCCTGTTTTTTGTTGGCGTGCCGGAACCGGGGCAGTTGCTGCTCTTGTTAGTAGGGTTGGGGATTGTAGCAATTGCCGCGCGGGAAAAGGGCAACGCTGCCAAGGCAACAGCATAACTAATCCACTTCAGCAGAGATCCCGACGCTCCAAGTTTGGCTTGGCCTAAAAAAAAGCATCTTTCCAGCCAAAGGGACTTCCTAGGAATCCGCGGAATTCGCTTTCAGCTTCGACACACCAGCACATCACGGTCGGTTGCCCATTTTGTGCAACAGATTTCTGTACCTTGGTGCTGTAGCGATTCTTCAAAGCTATAACTAAAAGAAAATAAGCCACTTAATATTGGTCTAGTACTGGCAATTCGCTTGCTCCGTGGAGTTACCAGGTTAGTAGGTATTCGCAACGGGTGTTTCCATCAGGAGAATGAACGTGAAACGAACAGGGATCATTGCAGTGGTTTTGCTGGTTGCAGTTTTTGCTTTGGCTGCCGGGACCGTACGAGCTGACGAGATCACTCTAGCCGGAACGACTTCCTCTACTCCGCCATCGGGCATTTCGTTCCTTCCGGGAAGCTTCAATGGGATGACCTCAGGCGGCTTTGCTGCGTTCAGCAATTTGGGCTCTTTCACTCTTTCGACCACGCCAACCACATACAGCGGGGTCGTGAACCTGCAGATAGCGTTTTCGCTCCCCACCGGAATCACAGGGGGAGCTACAACGACGTTTGTCGCAAACTTGTTTGGGAATGTCAGCACTACTGCCACTGGTGGTGTGAGCATAGTTTTTTCAAATCCCACGCAAACTTTCACGTTTTCCAATTCCGGCGGAAGCGGCTCGTTCACTTTCACCGTGAACAACCTGTCGATCAATCCGGGAGGAACCACGAATTTGTCAGGATTTGTGACGAGTGCGGCGTTTACAGCGGTACCCGAGGCGTCGAGTGTCCTCCTGTTAGGGGCGGGACTCTTCTTGACCTCTTTGTTGGGGCTTAAGAAGTCAGGCTAACAAGACCCAGTTTTGCTGGGGCACGTTTTGCAAGGGCCGAGGTCTTAGGTTGACCTTGGCCCTTTTTCTTGGTCAATTACAGTCGCGACCCTTGAGCATGGTCCCAAATTGAGGATTAGTTAGAAGGGGCTTTTCTTGTGATGGAGGGCAACCAGGCCGCCGGGCTTTGGCCTCGGGCAAGAAGGAAAAATAAATGGCACTTAGTGGAATAAATTAGGGACTCTGCTTCGACTTGCAAGGCATAAGCGCAGTCCCATCTCCCTGTAACCTACTGAAAAAAAAAATCTTAATATGATTTTGTGGCGTTGGCCCGAAGCCTGGCAGTGGAAGGGCATTTGC
>QHYL01000700.1 GCA_003224105.1 Acidobacteriota bacterium
AGAAAGAACCTGGAGGAGAGATGTACGCCGTGATACAGACCGGGGGGAAGCAGTATCGTGTCGCGCCGGGCGACACCATCCGCATCGAGCGGGTGGAAGGCAAAGTGGGAGAGAAGGTCAATTTTGGCAATGTCCTGGCGGTGCATGGGGACAAGAAAGTGTTTGCGGGCGCGGAAGCGGAGAAGGCAACCGTGACGGGAAAGATCGTGGAGCAGGGACGCGCGAAGAAATTGACGGTGCTGAAGTTCAAGAAGGGGAACCAGTACAAGATTCAGCGCGGGCACCGGCAAAATTACACGGCGGTGCTGGTGGGCGACATCAAGATTTGAAGAGGGCGCAGAGGACGCAGCAGTATCAGTGCCTGCTTGCCGCAGGCGGCTGCGGCCCTACAACGGAACTCGAAAAATCTGAGGATAAGGATTAATTTATGGCACACAAGAAAGGCGGCGGCTCGTCAACAAACGGCCGCGATTCCCACGGACAGCGGCTGGGCGTGAAGCGCTTCGGCGGACAACTGGTGAACGCAGGCACGATTCTGGTGCGGCAGCGCGGCACGAAGCACCAGCCGGGCGAAAACGTCGGGCGCGGAAGCGATGACACGCTATACGCCATGGTCACCGGCTACGTGAAGTTTCAGGAGCGGGGCCGCCAGGGCCGGTTCATCAGCATACTGCCGGCGGAGCAGGCGAAGGCAGCGGCGAACTGAAAGACCAGGGGTTGGTGCCCAGGGACTGGTGGAAGAGGTTAAACCGTTCACGGTTCGCAGTTAAAAACGATTTCTTGAGAAGACAGTGGTTACTTCCGCGGTCCGGCCAGGCTGGGCCGCGTTTTTTGTTTCCGCGGCGGCTTGAGGCAGAATGCTGAAAGACAGTGAGACTCTGTGTTTGTTGACGAAGCAAAGATTTACGTGAAGGCGGGGAACGGCGGGAACGGCTGCATGGCGTTTCGGCGCGAGAAATACGTTCCGCGCGGGGGCCCGTCGGGAGGCGACGGAGGGAACGGCGGGAGCGTGTATCTGGAGGCGAACCCGAACGACAATACGCTGCTGCGGTACCGCTATAACCGCGAGTTTACGGCCGACCGGGGGCGGCACGGCGAAGGCTCAAACTGCACGGGGCACTCCGGGGAAGATATGATTTTGCAAGTGCCGGTGGGGACGCTGGCGCTGGACGATGAGACGGGAGAGACGATCGCCGATCTGGCCACGGCGGGACAGCGTGTGCTGGTGGCAAACGGCGGACGCGGGGGACGCGGCAATCAGCATTTCGCCAAGCCATGGCACCAGGCGCCGCGCGAACATGAAGACGGCTTCCCGGGAGAAGAGCGGCATTTGCGGCTCGAATTAAAATTGCTCGCCGACGTTGGGTTGGTAGGTTTTCCGAATGCAGGCAAGTCCACATTAATTTCGGTGATTTCCGCGGCGCGGCCCAAGATTGCGAATTATCCATTCACGACGCTGGAGCCGAATCTTGGAGTGGTGAACGCGGACGGCGGAACGGGCAAAGAAGGCCGGGAAATTGGGCGCACGTTTGTGGTGGCAGATTTGCCCGGCTTGATTGAAGGCGCGCACCAGGGCGCGGGGCTGGGGATCCGCTTTTTGCGGCACGTGGAGCGCACCCGGCTGCTGGTACATCTGGTTGATACCAGCGACGCGAACGCCGATGATCCGGCGCACTCGTTTGAAGTCATCAACGGCGAGCTGGCGGCTTTCAGCGAATCGCTGACGCAGAAACCGATGATTGTGGTGGCGACAAAGCTGGATGCCACGACCGACCGAACGCGCCTGGAAGCGCTGGGCGATTATTGCAAGGAGCACGGCCTGGAATTTCATTCGATTTCCGCCGCAACAGGCGACGGCGTGAAAGATCTGGTGCGCTCCATCGCGGATGCGCTGGACAAGATTCCGAAGGCGAGCCTGGAGCAGGCTTCGGACGACGAGCGCGTGCAGGCCACGGTCGAAGTGGATGGTTCTACGCAACGGGCCACGCAACACGCTGGCGAAGACCGCAATTCATGAGAAAATCTGGAATAGAGATTCCTCGGGAGGCGCATTGACGACAGCGCAGGCGCACCGCACCGCCGCGAAACATCATCCTCGGCGCGTCGCCTTGTTCGGCGGTTCCTTCGACCCCATTCACAGCGGACACCTCAGCGTGGCGCGCGCCGCCGACCGGCGGTTCAATTTTGACGAAATCCACTTCATTCCCGCGAGCCGGCCACCCCACAAACTCAAGCAGCACCTGGCGCCGTTTCCGCATCGTTTCGCCATGGTGGCGCTGGCGTGCACGGAGCACCCGCACTTTGTGCCTTCGCTGGCGGAAGCGGGCGAAGACTTCAGCGGCACACAGCTGCATTATTCGGTGGACACGGTGCGGTATTTTCGGCATACCTGCCACGAAGCAGGCGACCGGCTTTCTTTTATCATTGGGGCGGACGCATTTCTGGACATTCCGA
>QHYL01000701.1 GCA_003224105.1 Acidobacteriota bacterium
CGAAGAGTTTAGAGGAGTTGCATAACGCAATCCTGCTGGAACAATCGGCTTAGTTTTGCGGGAATCCAGCCTGTTGCCGCGAAGCAGCAGAATGCGATCAGCGTTCGGCGATTCATGGAGTGCGGGTGCGTTCGGGGACTCGGATCTGCAGCGCCTTAGCCGTAAAACGGGACGGAAGATTCATAATGCCGTTCCATTCGTCCAGGCGATGCTGGTGCACTTCGGTAGCGATGGTCATTTCCGGAGTGCAATCCCACATGTCCAGCAATTCCTCATCCTCCCAGATCGAGACCTGCCACTGGTAGGGTCCCGGGCGCAGGGGAAGCATAGGAAACGTAGACGTGAGCTCAATGTCTCCGGCTTCGAGCTCCAGGCCGTCGGCCGCCCAGCCCCAGACGATCTGGCGGTCGGCGGTGAAAAGAGCGACGCCATGATGACCGTTGTGGATGGGTTCGGCGAGCCGAAGGACGAACTTCACGGCGGTTGGAGCGATTTCCCTGAGGACGTATGGGTTGTCGGAGCGCGGCTCGGCAATTTCCCAACTGATGAAGCTGGCCTTGGAGCTGCCGCGATGCTGCGCGTTGTGAGAGTCGCCAGCCGCAGCGGATAAACTGCGAGACATGGCGGATTCGTAGGCGGAGACGACTTCGTGAGTGGGGCCGTCCTGGCGGACGCGGCCGTCGTCAATCCACAGGACGCGCTGGCAGAGGCGGCGAATCTGGTTGAGCTGATGGGAGACGAGGACAACGGTGCGGCCGGCGCGGGCGACGTCGCCCATTCGGCCGAGGCATTTTTTCTGAAAGTTGATGTCGCCGACGGCGAGGACTTCGTCGACGAGGAGGATTTCCGGCTCGAGATGGGCGGCAACGGCGAAAGCCAGGCGGACGTACATGCCGGAGGAGTAGTGCTTGACGGGAGTGTCAATGAATTTTTCGAGTTCGGCGAAGGCGACGATTTCGTCGAACTTGCGGGCGATTTCGGCTTTGGACATGCCGAGAATGGCGCCGGAGAGAAACGTGTTTTCGCGGCCGGTAAGCTCGGGATGGAAGCCGGTGCCGACTTCGAGGAGCGAGCCGACGCGGCCATGAATTTCCGCCCAGCCTTCGGTGGGGCGCGTGATGCGGGAAAGGATTTTGAGAAGCGTGGTCTTGCCGGCGCCGTTGCGGCCGATGAGGCCGAGGACTTCGCCTTCGTGAACATCGAGCGAAACGTCTTTCAAAGCCCAAAACATTTCGGCTTTCGGGCGGCGAAGAGTTGCCAGCGGCGAACGAACGAATTTCTCAAGCGCGTGGCGGAGACCGGGATCGACAATAAGGCCGCGGCGATATCTTTTCGACAGGTACTCGCCATGAATTACTGGCGCGGTCATATTTTAGACGCGGTCAGCAATGGAGGTCTCCATGCGATTGAAGAAGAAAACGCCGCCGAGAAGAACGAGGACTACGGCGGAGGCGGAAGCGAGCAGCAGCAGGCCGGGGGCATGTCCGTGGCCGGTGATGGCCCAGCGGAAGCCGTCAATGACGCCGGCCATGGGATTGAGGCCGTAGAGCCAGCGCCAGCGCGCGGGGACGAGGGACGAAGCGTAGGCCACGGGAGAGGCAAACATCCAGAAGGAGATGATGAAGGGGATGACGTAGCGAACGTCGCGATAAAGCGCGTTGAGCGCGGAGAGCCACAGGCCGACGCCGAGCGCCGTGAAGAGCGCGAGAAG
>QHYL01000702.1 GCA_003224105.1 Acidobacteriota bacterium
AAAAGGGGAGTTATTTTTCGAGTTCGATGACGTGGGCGCGGTAGTTGATGCGGACGGAACGGAACTGGCGAAGGATGTCCTGGCCGAGGAGGCCGTCGAACTGGGCGCCGACGTGTTGCGGGAGGTCGCCGAGATTCATGACGGAGACCGGCTGGGAAAACAAAAAGCGGCCGGCGATTTCCAGGTCCACGCGCAGGCGGAACGCATGGCCCACGATTCCGGGCCCCTTGCGGGCCAACTCCAACTGAGGCGCTTGGACATCCCCATACAGTTTGGCGTTGATGACGGTGTTGTTGGCGCCAGTGTCGAGGAGAAGCGTCGCGGGAACGCCGTTCACTTTGGCGTCAACGAGGATCAACGAATGCACGGAACGAAAGGGGAGGAGAACCGGCTCCGCATTCCCGAAGCTGGGGGGCGTGAGAAGCGCGAGAGCCGCAACTGCCGCAGCCAAAGAACGAAAGCGAAGATGGAACTTAAGGTTCAAAACACCTACCAGCCGTAATCTATTACTTCTTCTACTTCTTCCATGGGCAACGCTACGGAAACCACGCGAAAGAATCTATCCGGCAGCACCGTGCAAACTCATAGAGAATTCTTCCTGCAGGCCCAAAGAAAGCTGCTGCCGGAGCCACAGACGTGATTCGGTCGGCGACAGTTCGATCCATGCCAAAGGGACAATTCGTTTTCACGCGCCTGCTTGCCGCAGGCCAAAGTGGCTGCGCGTTCGCAAGAACAGATCGAGAGTAGGGGCAGAAGAGCAATGAAACAAATGGAATGATTTCATCATCTATATGAGCGACATTCATTTCGTGTGAATGGGCATTTCGCGTGAATGGGCATTTCGCGTGAATGGCATTTCGCGTGAATGGCATTTCGCGAGAGGAGAGATTTCGCGCGAAAGAGTGATCCTCGAAGATGGAGGGCCCGATGAACCTGGAGATCCGGCATTTGAAGCTGGTGGAGGCGATTGCCGAGACGGGGAGCGTAACGCGCGCCGGCAACCGGCTGCATCTGACGCAGTCTGCGCTGAGCCACCAATTGCGCGACGCAGAGGAGCAATTAGGCAAACCGCTGTTTGAGCGCAAGAGCGGGAAAATGACGCTGACACCGGCGGGAGAACGGCTTCTGCAAACCGCGCGGACTGTGCTCTGCGAGCTGAAACGAGCGGAGACGGAAATCCAGCAGAACGGCGCGGCGGCGAAAGGGCTGATCCGGATGTCCACGCAATGCCACACCGTGTATCACTGGCTTCCGCCACGGCTGAGCTTTTTTCAGAGGCAATTCCCCGAAGTGGAAGTGCAACTGGTGATCGAGGCGACAAACAATCCTTTTGAGGCGCTGCTCGAGGGCAAGCTTGACATGGCGATCGTGAACGAACCCATCCGCAACCGGAAGATAAGATACTTACCACTCTTCGAGGACGAGACGCTGATCGCCGTTCCGCCGGAGCACTGGCTGGCGAGCAAAAGTTGCGCCGCGCCGGCGGACTTTGCTACAGAGACCATCCTGCTTTACCCGCCGAAAGAAGACAGCACGCTGCTCATGAAAATCCTGGAACCCGCGGGGATTCGCCCGAGGAAGGTGCTAGAGGTGACGCTGACGGAAGCCATCATTGAAATGGTTATTGGCGGGCTGGGGATTGCGGCGCTGCCGAAATGGACGGTGGCGCCGCAGCTTGCTTCCGGCGCGCTGATTGGAGTGCCGTTGAAGCCGCCGGGATGCCGATGGACCTGGTCCATCGCGCAATTGCGCGCGAATCGCACACCCGAGTACGTACAGGAATTCATAAACATCCTGGCGAAGCGGCCGCTGTATGCAGAATTTTCGCCGAGAATGCGCGGGAAGAAAAACGGTTCGCCGGCGGCAGCGGCATGAAGCACGGCAGGCGGGCTCGCCGGTGTGAAAAAGGGTGACTGGACGTTCATGACGTGCAGCAGGAATCCCGTGCGGCGCCAGAATAAAGACGAAGAGGGCCGCCCGAGATGCCGGGCAGCCCTTGGGAATCAAGGTTGTCAAGAACACCATCGACCTCGCAGACAACGCGGAATTCGCGCGTCAGTTGGAGATCGTGGCGGTGGTGCCGTCGAACTTCGTGATTTTGATGGAAAATTTCTCGTTGTAGCAGGACGCGCGATCCTGAAGAACGCGGAGCGCGACGGCTTCGCCGAGCAGAATGGATTGATCGCTGTCGCCGCGGTAGTGGATGCCGGCATGGATGCCATGACCGAAGGTAACGTTGTGAGCGATCTTGCTGAGTTCTCCGTTTACCGTCAAAGGCGAACCGGAGTAGGGCTGTAACGAGAGTCCGTCGTCAGAGGGCATAACCGGGTTGGGAATGACGAAATTGCCGTCAAAGAAGAATTTCAAAACGGTGGTGCAAGCTCCGGCAACCGTGCCATGTCCCGTGGGATAAGACGGATGCGTCGGGCAGCCTTCGGGGAACGATTGTGAGAGCAAATAGCTCCCATATTTGCTGAAGCTTCGCTGAACCGCTTGCGAATTCAGGAGAGTCTTATTTAATTTGCAATCGATCTGGCTCCCC
>QHYL01000637.1 GCA_003224105.1 Acidobacteriota bacterium
CTCCCGTTCATTCTGCCCAGAGTGGCCGCGTGGCTCTGGCCCAGGAGCTGTTTTTTTCCGGCAATACCGTCGTTGTCGATCATGGACTGGGGATTTACACGTTTTATGGACACCTTTCGGAGATCGATGTGAAAGCCGGCGACGCATTGCAATACGGCCAGGTGCTCGGAAAAGTGGGCGCCACCGGCCGCGTCACGGGACCGCATCTCCATTGGGGCCTTACGGTCGAGCGCGCACGCGTCAATCCTCTTCAATTGGTCAAGCTGTTGGAAGGTGTGAATGAAACGCCGCTTCCGCCGAGAACTGCGGCTCCGAAATAAATTCCCAAATCGAAACTCAAGCTGAAACGAACGCCCGTGGTTCATCACTACGCGGATATGGGCCACTTGTTCGCTAAAGCAGACTCGTTCTCTAAGCTTGCTTACCCGAAGACATGAAGCTATTTAGAATCAATGAGTTACGTAAAATCATTCAACAAGGTTTGCGAGGAAATTGCGGTGAAGAAGAAGAAGAGGAAGAGGTTGATTGAGTGAATCGTTTACTCCTGGGCTCAGCAAAAAAACCGGGGAAGTACGAGAGTACTGTTAGGATTTGGCGTTTTGTGGTACTGTTACGCCATTGTCACGGGAGAAGTCCACGGGCAGTATGGGGCTGTGTGGGCAAGATTCGTGCTAGTCACCTCTCTTTTGCTGTGCTTCCGTTTTAGCACGCTGCTGACACGTCACTGCAGGCGAGTATCTTCGGAATGATGCTGGCCCGATAGCCGCGGTGGAGGCTCTCAACAAGTTTTGAGGTCGCGTAGAAATGTCCCTGCTTCATTTTCGTGTCAAAGAACGCCGCCGCACTTTGAGGGTGGCTTTGACCGTCCCGCTTACGGTCCACGGGAAAACCGACAACGGCGAACGCTTCTCTGCGCGCACGACCTCGCAATCCGTAAATCGCCATGGGGCTCTGTTTCAACTGGAAGAGATCGTGGTCGTGGGGCAGACGGTGATTCTGGTCAATGATCATACGTCGCAATCGATGGAATGCCGCGTGGTTTCGATCCATCGCGCCCGCGATGGCAAGCAGTATGTCGGCGTGGAATTCCTCTCCCCGGAAACGAACTTCTGGCACATGCAGTTTCCGATCCCCGGAGCAAAACCGCTTCGCCGCGTGCTTCCCAACAAAGCTTCAGCGTAATTAGTCCAGACTGACCAGTCTAAATGAGACTGGTCAGGACTTACTGCCGTCTCTCTCCTAATTCTCGACTGCAAGAAATATCCAAAGCATTAAAATCTCTCCGTGCAAGCTTCGCCGACGCGGATTGGCCTGATCTCAGACACTCACGGTTTGCTGCGCCCGCAAGCGCTGGAGGCGCTTCGCGGTTCGGAGTTGATTCTTCACGCGGGTGATGTAGGCAAGCCCGAAATCCTCAGCGCGTTGCAGGAGCTTGCTCCCGTCATAGCCGTGCGCGGAAACGTGGATACCTCCGATTGGGCAAGGACGCTGCCCGAAACGGCGGTGGCCGAGGCGGGCAAATTTCTCATTTATATTCTCCACGATGTGCATACTCTCGACTTGAACCCCGCGGCTGCTGGCTTCCATGTGGTTGTCAGCGGGCATTCCCATCAGCCGGGAAAGTTCGAGCGCGACGGAGCGCTCTACATCAATCCAGGGAGCGCCGGTCCGCGCCGGTTTCAATTGCCCGTTACTGTGGCGCGCTTGAATCTAGGCCGCACGCCGTGCGCGGTCGAGTTTGTCGAGCTGAAGATTTAGAGGTTGCTGCAGGGGCCAGCCGCAAGCTACTTTGCAGCACAAAGTTAAAGAATTACTTTAAGTGTGGCTCTAACATGCTGTAAGGAAACGGGTTCCGAGCGAAAGGCCGTCTGCGCCACTTTCGCAGCCTGGCGGTTTCCACGGAAATTCGCGAGACTTGCAGCTCCTCCCTTTGGGCCATGCCCGACTCCCACACTTTTTCCTATTGACATGCCATAGGGGCGGAGCATACTTCTATTGCTTTCCCATAGGACTCTTGAGGAGAAGCATGACCGACAAGGCAGACGTTTGGCAGGGTACTCTCGCGCTCATGATTTTGAAAACGCTCGAGACTCTTGGGCCGCTCCACGGATACGGGATCGCCCGGAGAATCGAGCAGATCAGTGGCGGCCTGTTGTCGCTTAATTACGGAACGGTGTACCCCGCCTTGCTGAAGCTTGAGCAGGAAGGCTCGATCGAGTCCGAGTGGGGAGTCTCCGACAACAACCGCAAAGCGAAATATTACAAACTGACTCGCGCCGGCCGAAAGCAGTTGGAACGCGAGGCGCGAGACTGGCAGCAGGCGCAGGCCATCCTCGCGAAGTTCCTGTCCGCAGCGGAGCCCTCCACATGAGCAGCATCGGCGATGTATGGAGATGGTTTCGCGCGGGTTTGCAGCGTGTCCTCGGTTTTTCCCGCAAACCGCAGCGCGATGCCGAATTTGCGAAAGAATTGGAGAGCCACCTCCAACTCCACT
>QHYL01000638.1 GCA_003224105.1 Acidobacteriota bacterium
CGCTCAAATGGCGGCAGCTCGGCCGGACGTTGTGCACGTCCACAATTTCTTTCCGCTCATCTCGCCTGCCGTCCACTGGGCGGCGCGGGAAGCGGGCGTGCCGCTGGTGCAAACGCTGCACAATTACCGGCTGCTGTGCCCCAATGCCATTTTCTTTCGGGACGGCCGCGTATGCGAGGACTGCCTGGGCAAGTTTTTCCCCTGGCCCGCCGTAACGCACGCCTGCTACCGCGACAATTGGCAGGCCACGGGTGCGGTCGCCTCCATGCTCGCTTTTCACAAGACGGCGCGCACCTGGACACAAAATGTGGACGCGTACATCGCGCTCTCTAATTTCGCCCGCCGGAAATTCATCCAGGGAGGGCTGCCTTCAGAAAAAATTTTCGTAAAACCGAATTTCACCTCGCGTCCGCTTGCCGACTTCGAAAATGCCAAATCATCATCCGCGGACAATGGAGCCGCGCCAGGCGAATTTGCACTCTTCGCTGGCCGCCTTGTTCCAGAGAAAGGCCCGCACACGTTGATTGCCGCCTGGCGTCAACTCAGTGTTGCGATTCCCATTCGGATCTATGGCGACGGTCCCTTGCTCGCCGATTTGCAGGCTCAGTGCAGTCAGTTGCCTCTGCGCGGGATCAGCTTCGCGGGCCGCGTCTCCCGTCACGAACTTTTGTGCGCTATGAAGAAAGCCAGGTTCCTGGTTTTCCCGAGTGAGTGGTACGAGTGTTTTCCCATGACGCTCGTCGAAGCCTTCGCTTGCGGCGTTCCTGTCGTGGCCTCGCGCCTTGGAGCAGCGCAGGAAATCGTCGAAGAAGGCAGCACTGGGCTTTTTTTCAATCCAGGCGATTCGAACGATCTCGCCCGGAAGGTCGAGTGGGCCTGGACTCACCCGCGAGAAATGACCGAAATGGGCAAAGCCGCGCGCAAAGAGTACGAATTGAAGTACACACCAGAAGTGAATCTGCGGCTGTTGATGCAGGTGTACGAGCGAGCGATGCAGGCACAAGGGAGAGAGAGCGCAGCGCAGTCTCTGCCTGAAACGCTTTCGAATCACCTGCTTCTGGATTGAAGAAGAACTTCGCAAGGCTTCGCGTCTGTCCGCTCTGGAGGAAAAAATGTCGTTGCCTGAAACACCACGGGCAAACCTGCTTGGAATCGGAATCAGCGCGGTCAATATGCCTGAGGCATTACGGCTTATCCATTCCGTGCTCGCTAGAGGTAAAAAGGGCTACATCTGCGTAACCGGCGTGCATGGAATCATGGAGGCCCAACGCGATCCCTGTTTCAAGCGCATCCTGAACGATTCATTTCTCACCACCCCGGACGGTCTCCCAACGGTGTGGGTTGGGAAAAT
>QHYL01000188.1 GCA_003224105.1 Acidobacteriota bacterium
GATCCGGGCGGCTGGAAACCTTAACCGCAGGTAAGACCGTTGAGACACCCACTCACCGGCCTGCTCCACGCCTAGCTGATTCCCTGCGAAGGCCTGCACGGGCCCCACGTAGAAAAGAACAGCAACGTGCGGAACTACAAAACTCGTTTACAACGGAGCGACTAACGTAGCCGCTCCTCCCCCCACTTTTGCGTAAGTGTTGATTCTAAAGTGGTTAGCATCCACGTAAGCCCTTTAGAATCAACAGATCCGAGGGGTCTCGCAAGTGTTGATTCTAAAGAGCTTACACTTGCTGGTTGGGCCCGACCTTTAAATCGCCACTGCTTGCGGCTTTTGCCCAGCGTGCCTCGCCAGACTGGCCGCATCGCGGTATACGCGCAATTTCTTCGCACGGCGCGCTTGCAGCTTATTCTTCGGGAGCATCCCCAGAATCGCTTCGCGCACGATCCACTCCGGTCGCGTCTCGCGCACGCGCTTCACCGGCACGGTTTTTAGGCCGCCGGGGTATCCGCTGTGCGAATGATAAACCTTCTGCTCGATTTTGTTCCCGGTCAACCGAATCTTGTCGGCATTAATCACGACCACATGGTCGCCGGAATCCAAATACGGAGTAAAGCTGGGCTTATCCTTGCCAATCAGCATGCGAGCCACTTTGGTGGCCAGCCGTCCCAACACGGCGTTCGTGGCGTCCACTACAAACCAGTTCGCGCCGGTTTTCAGCGCTTCCGCCTCGGCTCCTTTGGCTACGTACGTCCTCATCGCAATCAGTCACACCTTTCCCTTTAGAGACAAACACCAAGTCTAATGTGCCCATCTCCGCTTGTCAACGCGTTCTCACTCGGTGGAAAGAGCATCCATGGAATCATTGGAGCAAGCCGGTCACCCTAATCTTAGCGGGCCTCAGCTTATCCCAGCGGGGTTCGCGCCACCAAGTCAGGACTTCTCGCGCCGGCATACTTAGTCTTCCGGCGAGGGAGGCTGCGATGCGGTGGAATCGACGGGAGGGGCTGACGGTGCGGTCTCCGCTTCTTTTGCCGCGCGTTTCGCCTCTTTTTTCTGCGCACGCTTTTCGGCTTTAGCGCGCTGCTTTTCCAGGCGTTTCATTTCCTTTTGGCGCTTTTGGAACGTTACGGTCACAGAGCCTCCTCGCAAATCCGATTAGACCGGTCAATCATAAACGAATGTGAGCTACCAGCGGGGTTCGCGCGGCTGGCGCGCGGATTCGCGGTAATCTTCGTTGGAGAATCCGCCGCGGCCACGTCCGTGGCCATGACCACCGCCGCCGCGGTTGCCGCCGCCATCGCGGGGCCGGTCAGCTTTGGGCCGGGCCTCGTTCACCTTGAGATTGCGCCCGCCGAGCTCTTTGCCATCGAGGGCCGCGATGGCTTTGGCAGCTTCCGCATCATTGGGCATTTCCACAAAGGCGAAGCCGCGAGCCCTGCCGGTTTCGCGATCGGTGACAATATGAATGCGACCGATCTGGCCGAAGGGCTGGAACAACGCAGTCAAATCGGCTTCCGTGGTTTGAAAACTCATATTTCCAACAAAAAGGCTTTTCATATAATTTCTCCATTTGAACTTTTCTGATGCTTGCAGAGCCTGTTCATGGCGCTGCCCTCAGAAAGAATCCTGGTAAAACGCGCGGACCAACCTCGCACGCGAGGGGTGGCGCAGTTTGCGCAGCGCCTTAGCTTCAATCTGGCGGATGCGCTCACGAGTAACGGCAAAAGTGCGGCCGACTTCCTCCAGGGTGTGGGGATTGCCGTCTTCAAAGCCAAAACGCATACGGATGATGTGCTCTTCGCGCGGGCTCAAATGCTTCAGCATGGAAGCGATATTTTTCTGAAGGCTGAGGTGGATGGCGGTGTCCGAGGGAGAGGCCACCGCTTTATCTTCAATAAAGTCGCCGAGGTGGGATTCTTCTTCTTCGCCGATTGGGGTCTCAAAGGAAATGGGAGTCTGAGCAATTTTGCGGGTGCTGCGGACCTTTTCAATGGTCACGTCCATGCGCCTGGCCAACTCCTCGGAAGTAGGCTCGCGGCCAAGTTCCTGAACGAGCTGCCGGGTACAACGAGCGAGCTTGTTAATGACCTCGATCATGTGCACAGGAACGCGGATGGTGCGGGCCTGGTCAGCAATCGCGCGAGTGATGGCCTGACGAATCCACCAGGTGGCGTAAGTGGAGAATTTATATCCGCGGCGCCAATCGAACTTGTCGGCGCCTTTCATCAGGCCGAGATTGCCTTCCTGAATGAGATCGAGGAACTGCAGGCCATGATGGGTATATTTTTTGGCGATGGAGACCACCAGGCGAAGGTTAGCTGAAGTGAGTTCCTGCTTGGCCAGCTGGGCTTGGGCTTCGCCGCGCTGAATAACGGTGAGCGCGCGCTTCAGAGCGATGAGACTTGTCTGGCTGGATAGCGCAATTTCATTGAGAGCGGCGCGGCGTGAGCGAAGCTCCCTGCGCGCTTGCGCGGCGACTTCTCCATGAGCGAGGTCGACGCGGCGCTGGAGGCGTCGAACGTCGCGCTCCAGGGTGTGCAGGCGCTCGAGAAAAGCGCGAAAGTGATCCACCAGGCGCATGCGTTCGCGCCAATGGAAAGGGATTTTGCGAATTGCAAGAGAAACCTGGACGCGCGTTCGAGCCAGCGCCCACTTGGCACGAACGTAGGCTTGTTTTTTCGATTTCGGGGTGGAGGTAAATTCTTGAGCCTGGCGGAGGGCGGTTGCATAGAGCCGAGCGACAGAGTCCATTTGCCGGAGAGTTTGTCTCGTCTTGGCTTCAATTTTTTCTTCCGTGATCCCTTCGTCAGGGAATTGCACCACTTCCTTGATGGAGCGTTCACCGCGGCGCAAAGCAGCCGCGACGGAAATGAGTTCTTTAACGACGATGGGCGAGCGGGTGATGGTCTTCATGACGACGAGCTGGCCGCACTCAATGCGCCTGGCGAGAACCACTTCACCCTCGCGCGTGAGGAGAGGCACCGAGCCCATCTCGCGGAGATAGATGCGGACGGGGTCCTGAGACTTGGAGTCCTCACCGATGCTCAGGTCGAGGCCGGAGTCGGAGTCCGCGGCGAATTCCTCTTTGAGGCTCGCTTCAGGAGCTTCCATCGCGGTTGCAGCGGGCTCAGCATTTGCCGCGTTCAAGTCTTCATGTATTTCAATTCCCTGGCGCTCCAAGTGCGCCAACAGGTCGTCGATTTCTTGAGACGAAAGCACATCTGGGGGAAGGCATTCGTTGATTTCATCATAGAGGAGATAGCCGCGCTCCTTGCCGATAACCAGGAGTTGCTGGAGATAACCGAACTCGTCATTAATGGGCCGCGCCAAGAATGCTCCTCTGCTTGCTGGAACGGAATAATTTTGCAAGCGACATCAAAAGTTTTCGTCTTCTCTGGGCTTCGAG
This sequence comes from Acidobacteriota bacterium, assembly GCA_003224105.1. Taxonomy (GTDB): domain Bacteria; phylum Acidobacteriota; class Terriglobia; order Acidiferrales; family UBA7541; genus Acidiferrum. The sequence goes on from QHYL01000188.1 coordinate 3,410, forward strand.
CGGCCAGGCTTGGCCTTGGGGGTGTGTGCGTCCTTGAAGTCAGCCAGCTCCGCGTCGGTCACTGAGAACGTCGAGGAGGGAGGAAGATCGACCTGGGAGGCAAATTCACGTTGAAGCCTGAGGGAGCAAATCGCAGGCGCATCCTGGTAGCTGGCGCGATGCGCTGAAAACGCTTCGTTGGGGATGGTCACGAAGTAGCTGGACGATGCGCCGTCGAGTCCGCGGAGATTGAAAGCGTATTCGCGGAGCGCTCCCTTGGTCTCAAACCCGAGGTACTGCAGGACAATGGATTGGTCCACGAATGCCGCCATTTCTTTCCTAAAGGCAGTCGCAAGTTGGACTTAGGAGCCCTCTTGGAAATGAGAGGTGTCGAAAGGCAACGAACGCGGCCACAACTATGATGACACACTTATGAGTCCGAGTATATGCGGTTCTAAAAAAGTTTGTTGATTCCGAGGTAAAATGTGGTAGAGTGTGTGTACGCTTATTACCGCGGTTGTGTTGTGCGGCACCTCTGGTTGGTGTAATTGATCTGAGAATACCCGCCCTCAGTTTCCTCCGTACGTTTTCAGCGTAATTAAAAGAAGCTGTGCCACCTGGAAGCAGCACGCGAATTTGTGTGCCCGACCCAGTGTGCGCCAGCAAGAAAGCAAAATGGAAAACTTTTCAGAATTCGTAATTTCTCCTTCCCTGAAGGAACAACTCTCGCACGCCGGCTTCGTGAAGCCCACGCCAGTGCAAACAGGGGCGATCCCGGCCAGTGTGGAAGGCAAAGACCTGCTGGCGACGGCGCAAACCGGGACAGGCAAGACGCTGGCCTTCCTGATCCCCATTCTCGACAGGCTTCTGCGGGACGACACATGCGGAGTGGCTGCCCTGGTGCTGGTACCCACTCGCGAATTGGCGATGCAGGTGGCGGCGCAGCACGACGCCCTCCGCGGCAAGAAGCTACCTGCGGCTGCCTTGATTGTTGGAGGCTTATCAGAATATCAGCAACTGGAAGCCCTGCGACGGGGCAGTCGCGTGGTAGTGGCGACGCCTGGGCGTTTGGAAGACTTCCTGGACCGCGCGCTTATCCAGTTTAACAAATTGAAAGTGCTGGTCTTGGATGAGGCGGACCGCATGCTGGACATGGGATTTCGCCCGGCTATTCGCAGAATCGCGGCAGCCCTGCCGAAGGAACGGCAGACCCTGTGTTTTTCAGCAACGATGGAAGGCGATACCGCGCGGCTCGTGAAGGACTACACGAAGAATCCCGTGCGCCTGACGTTCGGGTCCACGTTGAAGCCATCCGAGAACGTGCGGCTGCAAGCCTTTGAGGCAGCCGCCGAAGGTAAGCCAGAGACGCTGCGCCGGTTGCTGCACGACAAGACGGGGCGGTGCCTGGTTTTTGCGCGGACCAAACGCGGCGCGGAAAAGATCGCAACCCACCTCAAACACGAAGGCATTCAGGCAGCGGTGATTCACGGTGACCGCTCGCAATCGCAACGCACGGCAGCGCTGCGCGGCTTCCAGAAAGGGCAGTATCGAGTCCTTGTGGCCACCGATCTAGCTTCACGAGGAATTCACATCGAGAACATCGAGCACGTCATCAACTACGATCTGCCGGAAGTGGCCGAGAATTTCATCCATCGCGTCGGGCGCACCGGGCGGGCCGGAAATCGCGGCCTGGCGTCGACACTGTTCCTAAGGGAGCAGCGGTCGGAGCTATTGGAATTAGAACGACAGGTCGGGATACACATGGAGAGAATGCCTGTGCCGGGCGTTCCGCGTGAGGAGGAGGTTGGCACGCTTAGGGAAAGCGCGCGTTCCCAACCTGCCCGCAGACCCCGCAGCGTTCAGCTTCCTGGTGAAGTACTTCAATTGCAGATGGGCGGCTAGCAAAAAGGGCTTGAGTCTCCGGTAAGCGGCCTAATGGAAAAAACGAACGCCGCTAGGCGAGGAGCAGATAGAGGCAGTTTCCTGGTTGCAGATGCTTTAGCGTTAGGCGAAGACGGGGGCTTGACTACGCCACCATTCCTGGCCTGAGGCAGGCAAGGTGTAAACGGGGTCGTAATACTCGTAGAGTCGATCCAGGGCTTCGGGATCGCCGGCCTCGATGCCGGTGCGGTAATTCTTGGTCCAATAGGAGATGCCTTTCTCGTGGTCGTAGTCTTTGAGCTGGTGGACCCAGCGCTTTCCCACGAAAGGCACGTCGCAAATCATTCGGGGAGTGGCAAAGCCGGGCAGATAACCCATGATGTCGTGCTGCAACTGCTGCGCTTCGTGGATGGCCAGGCGCCAGTGCTCGGAATTGGGAATTATGTCGCACATGTAGAAGTAGTACGGCATGATTTTGGCGCGATCGAGGAGCGTGAAGCAAAGATCGAGCAAATCCTTCGCGTTGGTGTTCACGCCGCGCAGCAACACTCCTTGATTGCGAACGTCGCGGAATCCGAGTTCCAAAATTTTCTTGGTGGCTTTGGCCACCAGCGGCGTGACCTGGCTGGTGTTGTTCACATGGGTGTGCAGCGCCAAATCTACATCGCGCGCCCGCGCTTTCTTGGCGAGGCGTTCGAAACCCTTTAACACTTCGTCCTGCAAAAAATGTTGCGGAATGCCCATGAGCCCTTTGGTGGCGAGGCGGATGTCCTTAATGTTGGGAATGTCCATGAGCGCGGCGACGAACGGTTCGAGTTGAGCGATGGGCACGTTGGCAATGTCCCCGCCGGAAACGACCACGTCGCGGACCGAAGGCGTTTTGCGCAAATAGTCGAGCATTTGCTCGTAGCGGTCCTTCTGGGGAAGCTGAAAACGCAGCTTGACGACTTGCGGCACGTCGTTGCCGACCAGATCCATACGCGTGCAGTGGCCGCAATATTGCGGGCACGTCGAAAGCATTTCGGCGAGGACTTTTGTGGGATAGCGATGCGTGAGCCCTTCAACAGCCCACATGTCGGATTCGTGCAAACTATCGCGGCTGGACTTGGGATGGCTGGGCCAATCTGGATTGCGATCGTCAAAGGCCGGGAGCATGTAGCGGCGGACGGGATCGTTCCACAAATCCTTCTCATCCATGGTATTGAGCATCTGCGGAGGAATGAGGATGGACATGGTGGCGCGCTCCTTGATGTCGCGCTCCATGCTTTCGAGCAAGCTTTGCGGCATCAGCGAGCCGAAGACGGCTTGGACTTCTTTTAAATTCTTGACGGTGTGGCGGCGCTGCCAGAGAGCGGTTTCCCATTCGGCGGCAGTGACGTCTTTGTAGCCGGGAAGACGGCGCCAGTCCGGCTCGACAAATTCGCGCTGCAAAGGATATTTGAACGGCTGCTCGCCGGTGTGCACTTTGCCGGCGGGCTTCCAAACGGGCCGGGTGGTCTTGACGCCGCTCATTTTCTTTTTAAGTGGCTCGCTTTCACGGAGCTTGATTCACTTGCCTGTAGCCGCACGAATTTCCTGAAAGCGGTGAGACGCGAAACGCCTTTCGGGAAAATGCGGAGAAAATTTCCGTGTCCCTCAAGGATACGATGAATTGCGAAATAATAAAACAAGGACCCGTGCTACTGTGTGCGAGCCACGGAACAACGGCGAAAAGGCGCATGTCATGATATTTTTGGTGCCAAGGCAACGTAGGAAATAGAGGAAGCCAAACGGACAGGTCCAATCCCCAAATGCGCGCTATCCTTTTTTTTCGAGCTGCTGCCTTGCTGTGCGCCGCGTTTTTTGGCGCGGTTTTCGCGCGTGCCGAAGACATCAAGAGCATTCATCCCACGGGCTATGTCACAGATTTGGCGGGAGTCATCGGCACGGAGAAGAAGGCGAGTCTGGAGGCGCTGTGCACGGAGCTCGAACAAAAAACGGGCGCGCAACTGGCGATCGTGACCGTGCGTTCGCTGGATGGGCAAAGCGTCGAATATTATGCGGTCGATCTCTTCCGGCAACTGGGGATGGGAAGCAAAAAGGACAATCGCGGCGTTTTGTTGCTGGTGGCGCCGAATGACCGCAAATACCGCATCGAGGTGGGCTACGGCCTGGAGCCGGTGATTAATGATGCGCGCGCGGGAGACGCGGGCCGGGCGATGGTGCCGTTTTTGCGACAGAGCGATTACGGCGACGCGGTGGAAACCGGGGCGTGGCAGTTAGCAAAGTACATCGCAGACGATTCGAATGTCACACTGAGCGGGTCGCCGCCGCTTACACGGGTCCGGCACTCCAGAAATGGAGGCGGCAGCGGGATCTTTTGGGTCATCGTAGGTTTGTTTATTCTGTTTTCGTTTCTCGGGCGTTCCTCGGGGATGCGTCCGGGCGGCGGCGGTGGAAGCGGCTTGCTGTGGTTCTTGCTCGGAATGATGGCAAATTCCGGCCGCGGCTCGCGCGGGGATTGGGGCGGAGGGGGATTTGGCGGCGGGTCCGGCGGATGGGGTGGCGGAGGCGGGGGATTTGGAGGATTTGGGGGCGGGAGCAGCGGAGGCGGAGGAGCTTCGGGGAGCTGGTAAGAAGAAGTTGCGTCTGGCCCGAATCGGTGAATCCGGTGCGGGACAGAGCTTGGGAGAGTTTGAGATTGAGGCTGAAATGCTTTCTACAGATGGAAAACTGACAGAGCTGGTGAAACGGTTAAGAGAATTTGCGGCGACGAATTTGGAGTGCGTCATTTTGTTTGGCTCGGCAGCGCGCGGCGACTTTCGCGAAGGGCACTCGGACTTGAACGTTGTGTGTATTTTGCGTTCGCTGAGCGTGGAAGAACTCGGCCGGCTGGCCGGCGTCGTGAAATGGTGGTGCGTGGAACAGAAAGAACCGGCGCCACTCTTTTTTACGCACGAGGAGTTGCGGCAAGCCGCGGACGTTTTTGCCATCGAAATTTTGGACATGAAGCAAGGGCGCCGCGTTTTGTACGGAGAAGATCTCGTTGCGAAGATCGAAGTGCCGATGAATCTGCATCGGCTGCAAATCGAACGCGACATGCGGACGGTGCTTTTGAAATTGCGGCAACATTACCTTCGCGCGCCCGGAAACGCTCACGACCTGGCGCCGGTGCTGCGAAAATCTTTTTCTGGCGTGTTGACGCTGCTTCGCCATACGCTGATGGCCTTTGGAGAAGCGCCGCCGGAGCACGCAAAGGAAATCGTCGAGCGCGCAGCGGCGGTGACGGGCGCAGACTCATCGGGGTTTGAACCGCTTTTGCATCTGCGCGAGAGCGGGGAATTTCATGGGGACATTGTTCCGGTGTACGGGGCGTACCTGAAAGGGCTGGAGAGAGTTTTGCATGCGCTCG
>QHYL01000639.1 GCA_003224105.1 Acidobacteriota bacterium
AGCGTGCTGCACGGCCTCAATGATGCGTGTGTGCGTCCCGCACCGGCAGATGTTCCCTTGGAGGAATTGAACAATATCTTCGCGCTTCGGGTTGGCGTTCGTCTGCAGCAAGCCGACGCTGCTCATCACCATTCCTGAAGTGCAGAACGCGCACTGAAATGCGCCCGCATCGAGAAACGCCTGCTGCACAGGATGGAGCTTGCCATCTTTCTCGAGACCTTCAATGGTCGTAATGGATTTTGCAGCAGCTGCGCTGACCGGAATCTGGCACGAGCGCCGCGGGGCTCCTCCTATCAGTACGGTGCAAGCCCCGCACTGCCCTTCTCCGCAGCCATACTTGGCGCCCGTGAGGCCGAGTTCATCGTGCAGCACATACAAGAGTGGCGTGTCGGGAGGGTAGTTGACAGCGTAGCGTTTCCCGTTGACTTCCATTTCCAGTGAATTCGCCATGAGCCCTCCTCACTCGTAAATTTTCCGTCCAATCGCGGATTGTGGCAAGCGTCGCTAAGCGAATTCACTCGCCCGTTCCTCTTCGTTTTCGGAGTTGTTTCTATTCGATCCATACGGTTTTGATGTTGGTGAACTCCCTGATTCCATGAACTCCCAGTTCCCGCCCGTGTCCCGACCACTTCACGCCCCCAAATGGAAGCCGCGGGTCGGAGGCCACCATCTTATTGATGAACACCATTCCGGCTTCTAATTCATTGATGAAGCGCTCGCGTTCCTCGTCATCATTGGTCCACGCGCTCGCTCCCAAGCCGAACCGGCTATCGTTGGCGATGCGAATTGCGTCGTCCAAGTCCTTCGCGCGGAACACGCTCGCGACCGGCCCGAACAATTCTTCCTTATGAGCTGGCGAACCTTGCGGAATGTTGGTCAACACAGTTGGGGCATAGAAATTTCCCGGGCGGTCCATGGGTTTGCCGCCGGTCAACACTTTTGCTCCTGCATCCACACTAGCTTTCACGTCGCGATCCAGATCCTCCAGTCCTTGTGCCGTGGAAAGCGGCCCCAGTTCCGTCGCTTCGTCGAAAGGATCTCCCACTTTTAGCGCTGCCATCTTTTCCGCGAACATTTTTTCGAATTTGTCGGCAATCGCTTCAGCGGCTATGAAGCGCTTCGCAGCGATGCACGACTGCCCGTTGTTTACAGTCCTCGCCTTCACTGCCGTGGCCGTGGCTGCCTCCAGATCCGCGCTGGGCATCACGATAAACGGATCGCTGCCGCCCAACTCCAAAACGACCTTCTTGATTCTTTTTGCGGCTCCCATACCCACTTCCACTCCCGCGCCTTCGCTCCCTGTAAGCGTAGCCGCCTGCACACGCGGATCTGCCAACACGCGGTCTACTTTTTGCGACCCGATCAGCAGCGTCTGAAAAGCCCCGTCGGGGAAACCTGCCTTTTGAAAAAGTTCTTCAATGAGCAGCGCGGATTGCGGAACGATGGAAGCGTGCTTCAGCAGGCCGACGTTTCCCGCCATCAATGCAGGAACCGCAAAACGAAAAACCTGCCAGAACGGAAAATTCCAGGGCATCACCGCCAGTACAGGGCCCAGCGGAAGGTAGCGAATGTAGCTGCGCTTCGCAGTCGTCTCCACAATTTCATCCGCCAGGATCCGTTCCGCGTTTTCCGCATAGTAGCGGCAAACCCATGCGCACTTTGCGGCTTCATCCACGGCGGAGCGAAACGTTTTGCCCATTTCCGTGGTCATCACGCGGGCGCAATGGAGCTTCACCTCGAGTTGCGCGTCGGACAGGGACTCGAACGTCTTTAGCACCTGTCCTGTTGCCGGATTCACCGTCGCAATTGCCATTTTCTCCTCTTCCTCGACACTACCTTCTCAACGCAATTCACATCGTCAAGTACATGGCTCAACCAATATACCTCCAACTTTGTCTGGCATAACAGTTCGGGCCGTGAACTTCTTGCGGCCTTTTGATTCACCAGGGTATGCAATCGCAGCAACAGGAAGACGTTGACCTGATTTAAACTGGAATGCGAATCAAATGAAAGGAATATCGATGAGCCAGGATTCAAGGCTGCATGCCGGTTCACGCGCAAAAGTAATGCGGATCATCTGGCTGGTCGCGTCCCTGCTTGTGCTGTTCACGGCCGAGAACCTCTGGATCGCTCCCTGGTTGAAGAACAAGTTGCCGCACGCTCCAAACCTGGCGCCTGAGGGATTAAGCGGGCTCTGGTTCGCAGCGTTGCTCGCCGTCACGGTGTTTTCCATCCTTCTGATCGTCGCGCAGGTGTTGGTCGCTTTGGACCGAGGCATTCCTCTACGAAAGAGGGTAGGAACAGGCGTGGCCACCTTTGCTGCCGTCCTGCTGGGTGTGCTGTGGGCTACCGTGACCGTTGGAAGTTCATCGATTCCACAGTCTGAGCAAGGCAACAAAGGCCATTCCGTGACTCTAACTTGGAAGGCAAGCAAATCGCCGGCGAAAGGGTACAACGTCTACCGCGGCACAAAGTCCGGCGGACCCTACTCGAGAATTAATCCCGACCTCATCCTAGGACTCAGCTACAAGGACCGAGATGTACAAAGCGGCGCCACCTATTACTACGTCACTCGGGCCGTTGACGCCGACGGGCGGGAAAGCGTCAACTCCTCCGAGATTGTGGCAGTGATTCCCTAATTCGCGGGTAGCACGCCAGAATGTGTTCGGTTGTGCGTAGCATCCTCTTCTCTCACATAGTGCGAAAGACCGATCCCGGAAACTGCGGCAGTTAGAACCAGTCGCTGCGATAGGCAACCCACCAGCTCACGATGCCGATGGGGATGGTTGCGAGCAGTCCCCACATCAGGGGCAACGTAACATCGGCGATCAAGCCGAGCGCGATGAAAACCGTCCAAAAGACTTTGCGCTGCATTTCTACATTGTAGCGCGCCGGTGCGCACTCGCTGAGTTTCGCTGAGGTTAGTTCGTACCGCTCAATGCGCTTTCAAAAACATAGGTTCCCGAGCCTACCTCGACGATTACAGTCTCCCCGGCTTGACGCGCACCGAGCAGGTCCGTGCGGCCAGCCACTGGCTTTTGGCTTTCTGTCGTTTGCCCGATTTTCGCTTTCGGCAAACGCACCGTGGCCGTGGTGTTAGGAGGCACTTCGACGGTCAACGTGAACTTGCCTTCCGCAATTTTCCACTCGGACGCCACGCGGCCATACATGCTCTCGACCGACGCCTTCGCATACGTCAGGCCGCCTCCCGGCTGCGGCTGGACCAGAATATGTTTGTAGCCCGGGTGGCTCTCGTCCAGTTCAATTCCCGCAACCACGCGGTACATCCATTCGCCGATCGCGCCATAAGCGTAATGATTGAAAGAATTCATCCCCGCATCCTGAAAGCTACCGTCCGGCTTTAGGCCGTCCCAGCGCTCCCAAATCGTGGTTGCGCCTTTCGTCACCGGATAGAGCCACGAAGGATACTCAGTCCGGTTGAGCAGCATATAGGCAACATCGAGGTAGCCGTAATCGCTGAGGACTTGGCAGAGCACGGGCGTGCCCAGGAATCCGGTGGTCAGATGGCCAAATTTCTTCACGTCTGCGGCGAGTCGCGCTGCGGCCTGCGCTCGTTGCTCTTGCGGCAGCAATTCAAAAGCGAGTGCAAGCGCATAAGCAGTCTGCGTATTTGAAGCAATCCGTCCGTCCGGCGTCACAAATTCTCTTTGAAACGCACCCTTGATTTTTTCTTCGAGCCCATTGTATTCGGCGGCCTCTTCTCTCTTCCCGAGCGCCTCCGCTGTTTTTGCAAGCAAGGCCGTCGAACGCGCGAAATACGTAGTTTGAATCAGGTCCTTGTCCGTGGTGGCGCCGGGATAGTCCGAGCGCGTCGTTGCAAAAGCGAGCCAATCACCAAAACTGAAGCCGTTGCTCCAAATGTAATTCTCGCCTGCTTGCCGGCGCATGTACTCGACCCAGGCCTTCATGCTCGCGTACTGTTCTTCAAGAATTCGCTTGTCTCCAAAAGATTGATAGACAACCCACGGAACCACCACGGCCACGTCGGCCCATCCTGCTGACGCCGCTTCTCCTTTCCTTGTTTCGTGCGAAAGAACGTTGGGAATCACAAAGGGCACGGCTCCGTCGTCTTCCTGGTCCAGCGCTACATCTTTCAGCCATTTCGTGTAAAACGCCGCTGTGTCGTGATTGAACGAAGCGGTACGCGCGAATACCTGCGCGTCGCCGGTCCAACCTAAGCGCTCGTCGCGCTGCGGGCAGTCCGTCGGCACATCCACAAAATTTCCTTTCTGGCCCCAGATAATGTTGTGCTGCAACTGGTTCAGGAGAGGATTGGAAGTTTCGAACGATCCCGTTCTTGAAATCGCCGAATGCACCACAACGCCTGTAAAGTCCTGCGGCTTCACTTCGCCCGGCCAGCCGCTGACCGCCACATAACGAAATCCCTGAAACGTAAAATGCGGTTGGAAGGTTTCGGTTCCTTGTCCTTTGGCGGTGTAGCGAATCGTTTCGCGGGCCGCGCGCAAATTCTCCGTGTAGAGATTTCCCGCCTTGTCGAGGACTTCCGCGTGCCGCAAAGTAATTGTGGTTCCCGCAGGTGCGGTCAAATGAAAACGCATCCACCCAACCATATTTTGCCCCATGTCGAGGACCGTATCTCCCGCAGGCGTCTTCAGGACTTTCACCGGAGTGATTTCTTCGATCGCTTTGACCGGCGGTCCCGCAGATGCCACCAGCTTGGCTTTTGAAGGCCCCATGACCGTGACCGATTGCCAGTTCTTCTCGTTGAATCCTGCTTCGTTCCAGCCAGGCTGCTCGAGCCGCGCATCGTAGGTTTCCCCGTCATAAATGTCGGACAAAAGCACCGGCCCGGTGGCGGATTTCCATTCGTCGTCGCTCGTGACGATTTGCTGCGAGCCGTCCCTATATGTAATGGCCAATTGCGCCAGGAGCGCCAGCTTCTTGCCGTAATGATTCCGGTTGTTCTTTGGATTCCACGCCAGCCTGCCGCGGAACCACCCGTCGCCCAAAATGGCGGCGATGCAGTTAGCTCCGGATTTCAGGGAGTTCGTTACGTCATAGGTCTGATATTGGTAGCGGAAATCGTAGGAGGTCCACCCCGGCGTAAAATATTCCTCGCCCACACGCTTGCCATTCAGCGACATTTCATAAAGCCCCATCGCCGTGGCGTACAAGCGCGCGC
>QHYL01000640.1 GCA_003224105.1 Acidobacteriota bacterium
CGTTGATGAAAAGGAAGCGCGCGTAACAGGAGCCGTGCAAACCGCGATTCTGCCGCTTCTGGCATAGCTTCATAAAAAAAAACACTTTGCCAGATGGGAGAGACGAGAAATGGCTGAGGAGACAACAGCCCAGGAGCCGGTGAGTCAACCGCAGAACTCCAGGCGCGAGGCGCTCGCCCTCGTTGTCGGCGTCGCGGGTTGGCTTGTGCCCGGTTTGGGCCATGCCTTGCTGAAAATGTGGGGCCGGGCCGTGATCTGCTTTCTCACTGTGGGTGTGCTTGTGTGGGTAGGCGCAGGAATGCGCGGAAACCTTTTCACTTCGCGCGGGAATGACGCTTTCGATTCGCTCGGATACATCGCCGATTTGGGCACCGGCGGTTTTTATTTCGTAGCGAGATCTCTCGAAACGAACGGACCCGATGTTTCGCGTGCGGATGGCGACTACGGAACACGGTTCCTGGCCACGGCAGGCGTGTTCAACTTGTTGGCCGCGCTGCACGCGTATGAAGCGGCGCGAGGTCGCAAAGCATGACATCTTCGACGTCAGCCGTCTCCGCCGCGTTGGCGCTAATTGCGCTGATCGCTGTGAAACTCAGCCACCTGCAAGCCTTGGTGATTTTTGCTCTGGTGATTTCCGTTGCGTTCGGATTTCTCGGCCGCCGCCAGCCCAAGGAGCGCGTGAAGTACATCCTCTGGACCCTGCTGCTTTTTCTGCTGGTGGGCGTGGGCATTGGCTGGGCCATGTACCCCTTCTCGCGCTGAACTCGCAGCGCTGTGCTGCTTGCCCGAAGGACATGGTTTTCCGCTGGGCATTTTGGTTTGTCGCGTTGAGCAAGTACTCCGCTGCGGAGAGATTGTGCAAGATTTTCTCTTCGCAAAAAGTTTTGGCGAGACCTGACTTTCGCGCAAGAATTGACAGTGTTTTTCAGCGGATGCTATCGTCATGAAGCAGGCCGAGGTAGCTCAGTGGTAGAGCAGCCGATTCGTAATCGGCAGGTCGCGAGTTCAACTCTCGCCCTCGGCTCCAGCCTTCTTGCTTTTCCGCCAGGAGCCACCGAGACACAAAGCCGGCGCCCCACCGGACCTGAACCAAGAAGCAGTTTGGGAAATTGGGCCGCCGCTACGAGACGCTGTTTTCCTCTGCTATTTCTTCTTCTTGCGCCAGCGGTTTCCGCGCAGGAGTGGCCATTCTATGGAGGAGATGCTGGCGGCACGCGATTCTCCACGCTCCGGCAAATCAATCGCAGCAACGTCAGCAGACTGAAAAGAGCGTGGACCTATCACATGGGTGAAGCGGAGCGCGGCGGCAATGAGACGGACCGGCATCATGTGGCCCCGTTCGAGTCCACGCCACTGGTCATTGATGGCGTGCTGTACTTTTCCACTCCCTCCAATCGCGTGATTGCGCTCGACGCAGAAACTGGCAAAGAGGTTTGGCAATTTGATCCACAAGCCGGGCCTGCAGGACAACGGCAATTTTTCCAGCACCGTGGCGTCGCTTAC
>QHYL01000189.1 GCA_003224105.1 Acidobacteriota bacterium
AGGCTTTTGCCAAAGCGGTGTGCGTGGATGCCAATCTTGCAGCGACAAGAGATTTGCTCGCGAATGCCGAACTCGCAAAAGTTGCTGTTGTATCTCACAACGAACATGCGGAAGAGTTTTTGCAGAAGACGGAGGAGAAACCGGAGTTTGTGGTGCTGGATCCTCCGCGTGCTGGCCTGGGCGCGCAGGCGGCAAAGGACCTCGCGGAGCTGGGAGCGACGGACATTGTTTATCTCTCTTGCGATCCATCCACCTTGGCGCGCGACTTGGCGGTTTTGACGAATTCCGCCAGGAAACCGAAAGAAATCCCTGCCCCGCGCAACTGCTATCAAATTACTGAAATGCACTTGTTCGACCTGTTTCCCCAGACATTTCACATCGAAACACTCGTGAGGTTGCGAAGGACTTCATGAAGCTGCCGGCCGTTGCGATTGCCCCAGCCTTTGCATGCGGCATCGCGCTTGGCCTGCATCCTGCGCTCGCACCGCATGTCACGTCCCGGTTTTTCCTGGAGGTTTGCTTTGCGGCGAGCCTTGCTCTCATTGTTGCGGGACTTGCCTTCACAAGAATTGAGAGTCTCTTCCCCGCGGCCGCCATTTCCCTTTCAAGCTGGGCCTTGCTCGGATTTCTTGCAGCTTGCGTCGCAGAGCAACCGCTCCCTGCGAATCATGTGACGTCTCTCCTTGAACAAGGCCGCCTCTCCTTGCAATCGCCGCTGCGCTGGCACGGACGCCTGCGCGACGAACCTGCAAAGCTGCCTTGGGGCTACGGAATAGAAATCGATTTGTCTGGAGTTGATTTCGAGACTTCCTCCCTCCCTGTGCAAGGTGGATTGCGCGTGAGCTTCACGCCACGCCCAGAGCAAGCGCCATTGCCGGAACTTCACGCGGGAGATGAAGTGTCCGTTTTGACGGAAGCAAAGCGTCCTCAAGTGTTTCGCGATGAAGGCGCGTTCGACCGCCGCACATACCTGGCGCAGCAGAACATTAATTTGGTGGCTACGCTGCGCTCAGCGGAACTCATCGAGCCTATTGCTGGCTCACAGCATAGTTTTGCAACGCGTTTGGCGCGGACAAGAAGCCGCCTGCGCGAAGAAATCGACGTGCTTTGCAGCGGCTCACCGCAAGCGGCCGGTGTCTTGCGCGCCATGCTGTTGGGCGATCGCAGTTTCGTGGACCGGGCTGAATCTGCCGATTTCCAAAAGACCGGAGCGTTTCACGTCCTGGTCGTAGCTGGACTGCATGTGGGCGCGGTCGCCGCCGTGCTTTTTTGGGCTGGCAGGAAGCTGCGCCTCACACGATCGATGACGATGCTGTTTACCCTCGCCCTGCTTTTTTCTTATGTCGCGGTCGTGGAAGAGCGGCCTCCCGTCTTGCGGGCTGCGGTCATGACGGCGATTGTCGTGCTTGGCGGATTTTTCTTCCGCCGATTGGAGCTGTTGAATTCCGCCGCGATTGCCGCGCTGATTCTGTTGATTGCAAAACCCCTGGCCTTGCGCGATTCCAGTTTTCAACTGACTTTCGTGGCCATCGGCTGCATCGCGGGACTGGCTGTGCCATGGATGGAACAGACTGTGCAACCTTATGTGCGCGCCCTGCGAGGCTGGAAAGATGTCACCAGGGATGCCGCGCACGAGCCGCGCGCGGCGCAGTTTCGGATTGATTTGCGCTCCCTGGACCGCTGGATGACTGCCCGCGTTCCCCAAGGCATGGGAAAGGCAGCGGGCTATGGCCTCGCAGGCGGCCTGACGCTGACCTTTCGCGTCTGGGAGCTGCTCGTAGTGACGTTGGCTCTGCAGATTGGAATGTTGCCCCTGATGGCGCTCGATTTCCACCGCGTATCATTGTCGGCGCCACTGGTGAATCTTGCGGCAGTGCCCCTGGTCGGAATTTTGGTTCCGCTTGGGTTTTTAACGCTGACCACAGGTTTGACACTTCCTGCCCTTGGCAAGCTTCTTGCCATTCCGCTGACTTGGCTCACAGGTTTGCTCGTTCACGTGGTTCAGCGGTTTGGTCATTCTCCGCGATGGAGTTATCGGATCCCGGGTCCGCCACTCTGGTTGATTGTGTTTTTCTTTCTGATCGGCGCAGGGCTCGCAATATGCATTCGCTTCGGGCGAGAACGCCCGAAGACCTTTCGTTGGGGAGTTTGCTTCGCGTGGTTTGCGTGCGCATGGGCAATTGCGGCTTTTCCGTTCAACCCGCAGTGGGCTAAGGGAAGGCTGGAAGTAAATGTGCTTGACGTAGGCCAGGGCGATTCGCTGTTTGTAGTTTCGCCGGGCGGAAGAACGATGCTAATGGATGGAGGTGGAGCCTTCGGCGGATATGCGCCGCAGGACACACCGTTAGGCACTGCATCCGTTGCGGCAGCATCCTTTGGCCCATCATCTTTTGGAATTGATCCGGGGGATGAAGCGGTTTCACCGTACTTGTGGTCTCGCGGCTTCCAAAAACTGGACGTGGTGGCGCTGACGCATGCGCACCAGGATCATCTGGGCGGACTTGCGGCCATCCTTGAGAATTTTCACGTGGGCAAACTTTGGATTGGGCGGGAGGTTTCGTCAACGGGCCTTGCTCGGTTGGAACAGCTCGCCCGAGATCAAAGAATTCCGGTGGAGCACGAGCTTCGGGGACAATCGTTTGAATGGGACGGAGTCCACGGAGAGTTTTTGGCGCCTGAAGCCAGGTCCGATGACGCGGCCTCTTCCGCAAAAAATGATGACTCGCTGGTTCTGAGGCTGCAATATGGCGATAGGACGGTCTTGTTGCCAGGAGACGCGGAAAAGCAATCGGAACACGAAATCCTTGCAGAAAATGGGCCAGAAGCAGTGCGTTCAGATGTATTAAAAATTGGGCACCACGGTGGAAGAAATTCGACGACGCAGTCATTTCTAGACGCGGTGCGGCCACAAATAGGAATTATTTCCGTGGGAGAGACGAATCCCTACGGCCATCCGAGCCTCGAACTTCTGGAACGCCTGGAGGCTGCGGGTGTGCGCATCCTGCGGACAGACCGTGACGGCGCGGTACACGTGCTGACCGATGGCCGACAAATTGAAATTCACTGCTTCGTTGCATGCCTCGGGGCGGACAAAACGGCATCAGCCTTGGCGAAAGTACCAAATCAAAAGTAGAGCCGCGATAAGGAGCAAGAAACCTAGGGCCGCCTGCCATTCATGATTTTTTTTGTATTGCTCAAAGGAAAAGGCCGCCGAGGATTCTCCTGATAATCGCGCGGGCCGCAGACGAGGAAGAAACAACGGGACCGCACGGGCATATTCTTCGAAAGCTGCGCCATGCTGCAGCCGCAGTTCTTTTTCTTCTCGGCGCATCACCATGGAATAAAAAATTGCGAAGTACAGAAGAAGAATGGATGCGGAGACCCACGACCGCGTGGCAATGGCGGCGCCGAGCGCCAGTACAGCGCTGCCGAGATAGAGCGGATTGCGCGTGAAGGCATAGGGACCGGTCACGGTGAGAACTTCCTGTTTGTGCAAATAACCGGCGGCGTAGACGCGGATCAAAAGGCCAAGCGCGCCGGCGAGAGCGCCAAGCAAGATGCTGCGTGGGGCAGGCCGGGCAAACCAAAGAACGGCAAGTGCCAGCGGATAGCCGAAACGAACGCGCCAGCGCATGAAAAAGGCGCCGGGAACGCTCATCGGCGCGCCTGGACTTGATTGCGCACGGCGTCGAAAACGTTGGCGACGTCCAATTCGAGCAAGGAAGGATCGGCTTCGTCTCTTCGCTTGTAGCTGGTCACCGCATGAGGGCTGCGCAAAACGATGTCCTTCACGGAATCGCAGGCCGGCCGATAAGGACCGTTGCGAGCAGGGTCCGTTGGGCCGAAGAGAGCAACAACCGGTGTTCCCAACGCCACGGCGAGGTGCAAAGGCCCGGTGTCGCCAGCAACCACGCAGAGTGCGTGACGCAGGAAAACCATAAGCTGGTGGAGCGAACTATTGCAGGCAATGGGAGCAGCGTCACCGCTCGCGGCTTTGACGACTGCGATGCATTCCTCATCGCCGGGGCCTTGGTTGAGGATGCATCGCAGTCCGAGATTGGAATAAATTTGCCGGCAGAGCGCGCCGTAACGCTCGGGTGGCCAGCATTTCGAGCGCCAACCGCCCGCAGGGCTCAGAACAACATAGCGGTCAACACCGAAACTACGCAAAAGCTGCAAGGCAAACGCTTCTTGCAGCGACGGCACGGAGAGCTGGAATGGCGCAACACCGTTTCGCGCGCCTACGCACGCGGAGAGCTCGCCATTTTGTTCGGCGATATGGGCCTGTGTGCAACGAACACGGTCCGTATAGAGCAGTGGGACGCCGAATTCGCGAACCGAATAGGAAGAAAATCCGACGCGGCGGGGCACGCGCCCAAGGAATGGAAGAGCCGCAGACTTCCAGAGTCCTTGATAATCGATAGCCGCCGTGAATTGCGTCTTGCGGAAGCGAGTAACGATGTCGCGCACCGAGCTCAGAGAGCGCGTCTCGGTCTCCCAAATTTCGGTGGCCAGTTCGCTGCTTTCGACCAAACCTTTCCAGCGAGGATGGGTCAGCCAAACGATTTCGGCTTTTGGAAAAGATTCGCGAAGCGCAGCGACCGCAGGAAAAGTATGGACGATGTCTCCAAGGGAACCGAGGCGCAGGACGGCAAAGCGCGGTTCAGTCATGCTCTGCCTTGCGGATGGAGTCAAAAAGGGTCCGCGTCGAGTGATCCTTCGGGTCGCCCACTATGGCCACGCGAACTCCGAGCCGCGCGGCAGTAGCGCGCTCCGGAACCGTTTCAGATGTATAGTCGGTACCTTTCGCGTGAACGTCCGGCCGCAATTCTTCGAGGAGAGCTTCCACCGTGGGTTCGGAAAAGAGCACGACGTAATCGACAGGGCGAAGAGCGGCCACCAGGAGTGCTCGCGCGTTTTCATCGAGCACCGGACGGCCAGGCCCCTTTAAGTTGCGGACGCTGGAATCGTCATTGATACCCACAACAAGGATATCGCCTTCCCGCCGCGCGCCTTCGAGATAGCGGATGTGGCCGACGTGCAGGGTATCGAAGCAGCCGTTGGCAAAGACGACGCACTCGCCGCGACGCTTATGCTCCGCTAGTTCGTGCTTCAGCAATTGTCGAGAAACGATTTTGTTGCGAGCTTCGCGCATGACTCAGGAAACAGCTCCGGAAATCTCGCAGCGGATGGCATCAAGGAGTTCCTGACGCGAAACGGTGGCGGTGCCGCGCTTCATGACGACAAGACCGCCGGCGATGTTGGCGATGTGGGCCGCGTCCAGTGGCGAGGCGCCAGAAGCAAGAGCCAAAGTATAAGCGGCAAGAACGGTGTCTCCCGCGCCGGTAACGTCCACCGCTTGGTCCGAACCGTGCACGGGTATGTGTGCGAGGCGGTCACCTGCTTCAAATAAAGCCATGCCGTGCCGGCCTCGCGTCACCAGAAGCGATTGTAACTTCATCGAGGAGAGTGTTGCCCGGCCCGCCCGCGCAAGCTCCGCAGCATCGGATCCGATGGCCGTGTGATGCTCTGCTTCCAGTTCAGCCTCATTGGGAGTGGCGGAGGTGATGCCCGCTTTTGCATAGCGATGCAGCTGATAGCGAGCGTCAAGCGTGACGGGTAACGGCTTTTTGAGTTTCGCAGTAGCCTCGCGGACAAGCCCAGGAGTGGCAACACCAAAACCGTAGTCCGAGACGGCCAGAGCGTCCGCATTGCGCAGGCTCGCCGACAATTGTTTGTGAATTTTTTTGTGAGTGCCGTCGGGCAGAGGCGCCTGCGGCTCGTAGTCGAACCGGAGAACTTGTTGCGCAACAGTATGGGCCCAGCCTGCGAGGAACCGGCTCTTTCTAGGGGTTGCCCGCCCTTTCATCCTAAGGATACCGGTCGTACTCACGCCCTTCTCATGGAAGTATTGGAAAAGAGCGTCGCCAGCCGCATCATCACCAACAACTGTAATCGGCATCACCGTTGCGCCAAGGGACGCAAGATTATTGGCGGCGTTGGCCCCTCCTCCCGGAACCACCTGTGTCTCGCGATGTTTCAAGATCAAGACCGGGGCTTCGCGCGACACGCGGGTGATGTCGCCGTAATGAAATTCGTCCGCAACGAAATCACCCAGGAGAACAATCGTTTTCCCGGAGAATTTTTTCCACCCACTCGGCAAGGTCGCGAAGGTCCACCGATGCGGATGCTGCCTTTGGGGCGGAAGACCGCTTCATTTTGGTTGCCTCAAGATCCAATCCACGGCCTGAGCCAAATCACTGGCCACGTAATCCGGCGGCGCAGGCCATTTCGCGGCATGCCAGGCAAGCTCGCCTTCGCCATATCCGGTGCGCACAAGAATGCCGCGAGCCTTGGCATTGTGAGCTAGTTCGATGTCCCCATAACGATCTCCCACCACAAAGGAGCTTTGCAAATTAATGCAGTGTTCGCGGACAGCACGCTCCAGCATCCCGGTTTTGGGTTTCCGGCACGGGCAATTCTCGGAGGAAGCGTGCGGACAATAGTAAACGGCGTCCACTTTTGCGCCGGCTTCGGAGAGTTGTTGAGTCATCGCTTGATTTACTTGCTGCACCAGAGACTCCGGAAAGTATCCGCGAGCAACGCCGGACTGATTACTCACAACAATCACCGGGTAACCGGAATCGTTGAGCCGCCGTAGCGCCGCCGCGATAGACGGGAACATACGAAAACGGCTGATGTGATTCAAGTAGCCAACTTCTTCGCAAAGGGTGCCGTCGCGGTCGAGGAAAACGGCGGCACGCAAACGGGAAGGCTCAGGCACGCTGTACCTCCACCGCCGAGAGCCAGGGCTTTGCGGCGGCTTCCACCATCTCCGGCGTGATAGCGCTCATGCAGCGATGGTCGGTTGGGCAGTGGCGGAGAAAACAAGGGCTGCAATACGGTTTCTGCTGAACGATCGTGCAGCGTGGAGTCACGGGGGCTGTGCCGTAGGGATCCGTGGGACCAAACACGGCAACCACCGGCAAGCCTACACTGGCCGCGACGTGCATCGCCCCGGAATCGTTGCCAATGAAAAGATGGCAGTGACAGAGCAGAGCGGGGAGATCAGCGATCGAAGTTTTCTCTGTGAGATCGATGGGGGGGCAGTGCAATTCGGAAGCGATTGCGCGTGTGACGGGCGCCTCAGCAGCCGTTCCGAAAAAAACAACATCAGCGTCACTCTCCGACTGCAACCGATTCACGAGTTGGGCAAAGCGCGCGGGCGGCCAGCATTTTGCGGAGCCGTAGGAGGCGCCTGCGCCAATCGCAATCCGCAGTGAGCGGGCACGTACACCGGATTGCGCAAGAAACTCTTCTGCGCGGAGCCGGCTGGACTCTGAAACGTTCAGAGTGATGAAAGACTCGTCGAGGAGCGAATCGATCCAGCCGGCGCGGCGAAGAAGTTCCAGATAATAAAACTTTTCGTGCGGCGGGATTTCGCCCGTCTTAGGAACAGGAATAGGTTTGGTCAGAAGGAATCCGCGCCCATCGCGTGCATAGCCGATCCGCTCGGGAATGCCCGCGCGCCAGACGAGCCATGCAGCGTCGAAAGCGTTTTGCAGCAGAAGCGCTCGATCGAATTTCTGAGAGCGTAATTCCGCGGCCAACCGCTCGCGGCCAAGAATTCCCGCGTGTTTTGCTTGAGAATCATACGAGATGAGTTGATTGCAAATTGCCTGGTCGCGATAGATGTCGGCGACATACGGCCGCGCAAGGATGGCGATTTCAGCTTCCGGAAAGCGGCTCCGCACAGCGCGTATCGCCGGCAACGCCATGATCGCGTCGCCCACCCAGTTCGTGGCGCGAATGAGGATTTTCATGCGGCGACCCCGCGGCGCCCCTTGATGGTATGCTCCAAGGCCGCTTGAAAAGCGGACGTGTCGGCAACTCTTATTTCTACTTCGCAGTAATAAATCGGCAGCGTAGAAAAACGCAGGTCGCCCAAATTTCGAACGTCTTTTTCAGTGGTCAGAAAGGACCGCGCACCCGCAGCTTTTGCTGAGTCTTCAAGCCGACGAATGTCAGCCGCGGTGTAAAAATGATGGTCGCGGTACACGGCCTGCCCCGCAAGTACGTTTCCCCAGCGGTCCGCATCCGCCAAAAACGCTTCGGGATTGCCAATTCCGCAAAAAACGAAAACTGGTTGAGGCGGTAATTCAACTGTCGGATCGAGACGCTGCTGGTCCAAGGTCATCCGGCGGTAGCGGATCAATTGCGTGGACGCAGGGAAAATCGGCAGCTCGGGAAATTCCTGGATCGCTCTCTTTAATGAAAGTTGGTCGTTCACGCGAGTGAAGACTACGATGTCTGCCCGGTGAATTGCGGAAAGCGGCTCTCGCAGGCGTCCGCTGGGAAGAAGTGATTGGTTTCTGAGCGGGCGGGAGGAATCTACCAGCAAGAGGTCCAAGTCTCGGGCAAGCTGGAGATGCTGAAAGCCATCGTCGAGAAGAAAGATGTCGATCGGCTGCTGTGACTCAAGCCGCCGCCCTTCAGCAAAACGGTTCTTGCCCACGCCGAAGGCTACGCGGCCCTGCAACCGGAATTTCATAAGTTCGACTTCGTCGCTGGTGCCGTTCGAGCCGCGATAGCCTCGGCTGAGAATCGCAACGCGCTTCCCTTCCGCAAGAAAC
>QHYL01000641.1 GCA_003224105.1 Acidobacteriota bacterium
TCCCGCCCGGTCCCTGTGTTCCGGGAAGATTTGCGGAGCCTCCACCATTTCCCTGAGCGCGGTCGCCGAAGACGCCCGGCGTCAATTGGATCAACTGGAAAACATCGCGCCCGAAGGAAGGCATATTTTGAATCTGGTTGGTAGATATGGTGCCGCTGACGGAAGCGGTCTCCGTATCAATTAACGGAGTCGAGTTGCCGCTGACGGTGACGGTCTGCGAGACTGCGCCGACCTCAAGCTGGACGTTTATCGCATTCGCCTGTTCTGCAATAACTGCTACATGGTCAAGGACCTTCTTGCTAAAACCCGCTTTCTCCACGGTTAGCGAGTATTGGTTTGGAGGAAGTGCGTTGAAATTGTAGATTCCATTCTCGTCCGTCGCTGTTGTGAGCGTTTGGTTCGTTTGCAGGTTCTTTAGCGTTAGAGTCGCTCCCGAAATGGCTGCGCCCTGCGGATCGGTCACGACGCCTTGAATTCCAGCGCGGTACTGGGCGTGTGCGGCGGCGCTCAGAAATAGGGCGCACACTGCGAACATGGCGGTGCGGACAAAAAGCTTGGAAAGGCTCATGAGTTGCTCCTCCACCCGAAAAAGAATTCTCGACCCCAAGAAGAACGAAAAGCAGATCCCTCGCCTGCGCTCGGGATGACAACGAAATGGCCCCGCACCCTCAGCTAAATCGGTTAACTAGCTTATTGGGCGGGGAGTATATGCATGGGAAATTCGGATGTCAATGATTATTCGTATAGATAGGAGCGCGGAAGGGCGGAACGCGGGCGAAGAATTCAAGATGGGAACGTGGCAAAGAGCCGAGGGAAGAAAAGCAAAAACGATATTCCTCA
>QHYL01000642.1 GCA_003224105.1 Acidobacteriota bacterium
TCGTGATTGTGGTAGCCGACTTTGAGGCCGGAGGGGTCGAGCTTTTCGGCGGCAGCGTTCAGCTCATCGGCGACGGCTTTCCAGCCGTCCAACGCGGTTGGCTGCGGGTGGGAGGAGGCCACCACAACGTATTTGCAGCCGAGAATCAAGTTTCGATCGCGCGCCTTTGCGATGTTCTCCGCGTTCATGTAAGAGCTGTCGTTGTGCGTGGAAAAGCAGCGGATGCTGAGGTCGTCGAGCAGCTTGCGCATCTGCTTGGTTTCGTCCTCGGACCATTGGAAATACGGCGCGTAGAATTCCACGCATTGGTAGCCCATTTTTG
>QHYL01000703.1 GCA_003224105.1 Acidobacteriota bacterium
CAGCCGCAGCGCCTCGGTTGGTGCAACCGCCGGCAGCGTCTGCGCTTTTGCGCTGGACTGCGCGTCCGCCGTTGTCGTTCCCACCAAAAGGCTGAACAACGCAATGTAAAAAACGATGTGCGATCCCTTGGAACGCTCTTTCCGGCTCTGGCTCTTGGTTTCCTTCTCGCTTCTGACGATCTCCTCTACGATCGCCTGGTTCAGGCACCCTTCCGCAACCAACTCCCCGCCCTGCCGATGAATCTCCTTCAGCAGCACCCGTCCTGCTGCGTCGATAAAGCTCACTCCGCAAAGGTCCAAGTGTAGTTTTTCGTCCGGCGACGCCCCCCGGAGTTCCCGCCAGTACTGCTCCAACGTTCCAACCAAGGGCCCTGCCAGGCGGCCTTCTATGCTCAGGAACGTCTTCCCGCGCTTTTTCTGTGTCGTGATTCTTAACATTGGCTTTCTTCCGTCCGCGTCACCAATAGATGCACTCAAGCCACCATTCGACCTAAATTCTCTTCTCTAGCCATAATGTATTAACAATAAGAGACTTAGATGAATTAAACGAGAGGAGGAAGCGATGAGTGAATGACCTTATATGGTCACATGGCAACTTATTGCCTTATATCATGTGCCATTATAAGGTCATTTGTGCTGCGTGTCAAGACCGAGTAGCTCAGACAAACCAAACATTTTGCCGCTTACTGCAGGTCGTGTTAACTAGCGCTTTACTGCGATGGCTTGCAGCTCGAAGTGCCCACCGATCAAAAGGGATCCCGCGCCAATAAACTCGCGCGCCGGGTAATCCTTAGTCGTGAAGTAGCTCGCGTAAATCGGATTGAATTTCTGGAAGAGCGACAAGTCCGTGCATGCAACCTGCACGTACACCAGGTCGTCCATGGTCATCCCCGCCTGCGCCAGCACTTCCTTTTCCCCATCCAATAGAAACTTAATCTCGTCCTCAATCTTTTCCGGCACTTTTCCGGTCTTTGGGTCAACCCCAATCCGCCCCGCCAGGTACAGTGTGTTGCCGGACAGAATGCCGTCACTAAACGGCGCCGAGACCGGACCACCGGCCAACTTGATCACCTTTCTCGTCGGCTGTATGGTCGTCTGCGAAAACATCCCACTTGCCGTCAGAATTGCCCCCGCCACCAACGCCACCGCTACCAGACCGATCCGCCGATTCATAACTCCTCCTCGATAATCGCAAATTCCCAGGTCGCGCGAGTGTAGTCCCCAAATTCCTCTTTCGCAAGTTCTGTGCTCCGAACCAAAGTTAAGCAACGCTGTCCCGCCAACAGGATTCCCTTTGGTCTTTTGGCTGGAATTGATTTACGGTTGTGGCTTTTCGGCGGCAGGCTTTTCAGCTGAGGAGGCCGTTGCGGGCTTCGCAGGAGCAGGTGGCTTCGTTGGCGCTGACGGGTCCGTTCCTTCGTGGGGTTTGCCTGCGAGCGCCTCAATAATTTTCGTCGTGGCTTCTTTGCTCACGTTACAGTTGCGGTCCCAAATCCGGCACTGCGCCAGCGTGTACTGGCATCCGCAGTTGCAACTTTCCGCGTTGAACTTGTGAAACGCCTGCGTTTTCTGCTCCGGCGTCAGCTTCGAGAGGTCCACGCCGGGAAGCTGCGTGGCGCGGTCGGCATGTTTCAAAAAAATCTGTCCCGTATCTTCGAAAGTTTCCACTTTTACGTTGCCAATCGGCAATCCCAGCAGGGAGCGAATCTCCGCTTCGTACAAGACGGGATCACGCAGCCCTTCATGCTTTTGCACCACGCGCCCTTCCCCGTCCAGCACAAAGGACGTCGGTAACGCGGGAATCCCCCCGTACTGCATCCGCAATTCTTCTGTGGCTATCGCCACCGGGTAATTGATGCCGAATTTCTCCGCAAATTTCTTGACCGCGTCCTCATCGTCGTCATCCACCACCAGGCCGATGATTTGCAGTTGGTCCTTATATTTATTCTGCAGTTCGACGAGGTCCGGAATTTCCGAGCGGCATGGCCCGCACCATGTGGCCCAGAAATTCAGCAGAATCACTTTGCCTTGGTAATCCCCCACACTGAGCGGCCTTCCGTCGAGCGTGTCCACCTTGAACGCCGGCGCCGGATCGGGGTTCCGCACAAACCGTATCGTCGGCTGCTGCCCAAACGTCGGCCCCACCCAAAGACAAAGAATCAACGACGCGATAAAGTGATGTTTCCGCACGCTCATAGTGTCCGCTCTAGGAAAACACAACAAGCCGAGGAAACCAAGTGCCTCTGCGGCAAGTCATTCTCATTTTTCAGTGGCAATAGGAAGAAGCAAAATTGCGCAGCCTTCGTCCGATTTCTGCGCCACCCTAAGCCGGTACTTCCAGTACTCCAAATTTTCACCTGCTTTGAAACTATTGCCTCCCAATCGCACTCTCCGGCCCACCCAACGCCAACATGTCCTTCTTTTCTCAGCACTTACAGCCCCAGACCTCGGAGCGCCCAGTGCCTCTAAGTCCTTGGGAGGAACTATGCTTTGGACCAAACTCGGCTTGAAC